>JALTPW010000299.1 GCA_026999335.1 Chromatiales bacterium | reverse complement strand
ATGAGTCTTGTTGAAAGCGGGATGAAACGCAGAGATCGCAGAGACGCAAAGAAAACCTGTTCAATAATCTTTGCGTTCTTTGCGTTAATTCTCACTGTCGAAAAAGACTTATCGCGGGCATGGCCCGCTCCTACATGACTCCGTGGGTCATTTTGCAGAATAGGCTAGAATCTACGGCCAAACACAACTCCCAAACTCTGGACATAACATGCAAACCGAACACCCATTCGCCCAATACGTTCGCATCCTCGGCAAGGGCAAGAACGGCTCTCGCGCCCTCACCCGGGAAGAAGCCCTCGCCTCCTTTCGCATGGTGATGCACGACGAGGTGCAGCCCGAACAGCTGGGTGCCTACCTGATGCTACTGCGCGTGAAGGAAGAAGAACCGGAAGAACTGGCCGGCTTCATCCGCGCCGTGCGCGAGACCATTCAACGGCCCACCGATGCGCCCAAGGTAGATCTGGACTGGTCGTCCTACGCCGGCAAGCGCCGCCAGCTGCCCTGGTTCATCCTCAGCACCCTGCTGCTGGCGCAGAATGGCACAAAAATCTTCATGCACGGCGCCAGCGGCCACACCGCCGGACGGCTCTATACCCGGGACGTGCTGGGCGAATTGGGCATCGCCCCCTGCACCACCATGGCCAAGGCCGCGCAGCGCATCGAAGACACCAACTTCGCCTATCTCGATCTTGAATTCCTCTCGCCCAAGCTGCATGAAATCATCGAAATGCGCCCCCTCCTCGGCCTGCGCTCGCCGGTGCATACCATCGCCCGCATGCTCAATCCCTTCGACGCCGACTACGTGATGCAGGGTATTTTTCACCCGGGTTATCGCCCCATGCACCAAGAGGCCGCCCTGCTGCTCGGCATGCCGCATCTGGCGGTGATCAAAGGCGATGGCGGTGAAATCGAACGCAATCCCGATACCGCCTGCCTGGTGCAGAGCGTGCATGACGGCGAAATGTCCGACGAGGAATGGCCAGCCCTGTTCAACACCCGACACATGAAGGACGAAGAACTCAATGTGTCACGCCTGCGTGACCTGTGGGAAGGTGCGGATGACGACGAATACGGCACCGCCGCCGTGATCGGCACCACCGCCATCGCCCTCAAACTGCTGGGCCGGGCGGACAGCATCGCCACTGCCGAACGCCAGGCCGCTGACCTGTGGCAGGCACGTTCCCGGGAACGTTTCGGCGCTGCGGCCTGAGCATCGCGGGATCGACGCCTGTCATGTCACAGCTCTTCATCACCGCCGCCCACAAGTCCTCGGGGAAAACCACCCTCAGCATCGGTCTCTGCGCCGCCTTCCGCCTGCGCGGCCTGGACGTGCAACCGTTCAAAAAAGGACCGGACTACATCGAC
>JALTPW010000298.1 GCA_026999335.1 Chromatiales bacterium | reverse complement strand
TCCCAACGGTGCGTGCTGCTGTGCGCGTCGTAGACAACAGGCTCCTATACAAATCCTGTGCCATTGTTTGATAATTTATATTTTTCAATGAGTTAACCTGTAAACCAGGCATAATCGGCGTCTTTTTCCCGCGAAATCGAGCAAGATCTTGCTCGGTGCGGGCAAGTTCTTGCTCGCTCGCTTGTAAGTGCTTGTTTTTATTGACGCCGGTTTTCGATAATCGGGCAAGATCTTGCCCGCTGTGACGAAGCAATGAATATCCTGGGGGACAGGGGGTGCGCGATGGTGACTGATGGCGTGACTTTTTACGCATCAGGTTGGCTTTCTTTGAGCAGGTAGCGCGGCAACCAGAAGTTGGCCAGCGGTTTGCCGGTCAAGGGATTATTCGATCCGGAACCCCGCAGACGGTAACGCATGGTGCCGTTGTTCAGGCTAAAACTCAGGATGCCACTGTTGTTGGCTGCCGGCTTGATGGAACCCCGCTGCAATAAGCGGTACAACGACCAGACGCCCCGGGCCCGGGCCTCCGCGCTTTTTCCACGGGTGGACACCATCACCAGTTTGCTCTCCGCGCGATTGAGCAGGGTGTTGGGCCAGAGCAGGTCGACGGGATAGGCTGGGCCGTGGTCGTAGCTGATAATCTGCCCGTCAATATTCAGCACACTTCGGCGCTGCGAGCCGGATAGCGCCAGTGGCTCTACCGTGAAGGGAACGTGCAATGCGCCTTCGGTATTGAAGTAGGCATCTCTAATTCGTGTAGCGCGCTTAATCTGTCGTGCCAGATCCTTACGGATGAGATGGGCTTTGCGGTTTTCGGAATAGAGCACGTCCATATCACTTTCCATAAAAATACTGAGGTAATTCTTGTGAAAAGTATCCAGAATTCCATCCGGGGCGAAGAAGCGGGTAAAGTCATCCAGTGAGGCATCTTTGCCCTTTGTTCGCAGAGGGTAACGGTTTTTCAGGCGTTGCTTGTAAAAAACATAGACTTCCTTATCCCATTTCCGTTCCAGTTCCTGCAATGCCTGAACCAAGATAACGCGCCAGGATTCATTGGCGATTTTATTGAGCTGATGATTCAAGGGTTCCGGTAATCCATTGGCGACCCGGTGTAGAATGCTCAGTGGATCGGAACCCCGTAAGGAAAATCGATCATGTGCGACGGTTAGGGCCATTTTGCCGGGATTGGCGGCCTTCTGAATTTCTTGCATGTAATGGTGTAGTGCACTGATTGATTTCAACACCTCTTCGATATAGGGAGGCTTATCAGCATCTGCTTCGAGTAATTCATTCAGTCGGACGAATGATTTCTGAATTTCCTTTGCCGCCATTCGGTTCGGATCTGTCAGCAGGACTTGGTTGACTTCA
>JALTPW010000297.1 GCA_026999335.1 Chromatiales bacterium | reverse complement strand
GAATGAAGCAGATACCTGTCGCGTCCATGTTGTTACGTCCCACTCTATTTCCACCCCTCCATCCCGACCTATTTGAGGAGAGATAAGCGAGGTCATTCCACGCTCTTTCAGGGAGGACGGATTCCTTCAAGAGCGCGGGACGAGAGCGGTGTTATTCAGCTGGCGGGTTTGTGTTCCAGGGCTGCTCGGGATCGACAGGCTTGGCTTCGTCCAGGGTCGCCATGTGGCGCCGTATCTGGCCGACGTATTTTGCCTCACACACCAGGGCCAGCCAGTGCAGTGCCTCGCTCAATGCAAAGGCGGTTTCATCGGAGATTGGCTCGGCGAAGGGTGTCATCTCATCGTTCATCGCAGCTCCTCAATGGCTTGCTGCAACAGCTCATCGGGCAGATGGTTGAGTCCCTTGGGAACCGCTATCTGCATGGCGGCCTTGAGGATGCGCCCGGCATGCCGGGGTAATCCAAGGGAGGCCTGTCGCAACAGTTCCATGCCGGAGTCTGCCAGCAAGGTGTGAGAGCAGCCTGCGGATGTCAGGGCATGGTCGATCAGTGCCTTGAAGCGTTCCCGCTCGATGATGGGCTCGAGCTGCACACGCGCCTGGATACGGCTGGCCAAGGCGGCATAGGGCGCCCGATCCAGCGTGCGTGCCAGGGCGGGGTGACCGACCAGCCAGACCGTCATCAGATCTCTGGAGTCGAAAGCGAAGTTGAGGAACGCGGGGAAGTCGCGAAAGAACTCAGTGGGCAGGTTCTGCGCCTCGTCGATGATCCACAGCGGCAGGATCTGTTTGCCATCGACCAGCTCCAGGATACGTGCCTTGATGTCCCGCCATAGCTGGGCACGGCGATAGGCGGGTTCTACGCCCAGGGCCAACGCCAGCCCCCGATAGAGATCCAGCCGACCGAAGTCGGTCTCGGCCAGATAGATGACCTGATAGCGGTGCGGATTGAGGTCCTGGGTCAACTGACGCAAGGCGGCGGTCTTGCCGACACCGGCCGGGCCGGTCAGCAAGCCAACGCCCGGACTTTCCAGTAGCCATTGGAAGCGGTCCCCCAGCGTGGACAGGCTGCCGTCATCCCACAGCTCCGGTATCTGTTTGCCCAGAGGGGCATGTTTGAGTCCAAAGTGTTGTCGGTACATTTTATGGCTCCTCGTTGTCGGTCTTCAGGGTTTGGGTGGGTTTTACTGGAGCAGCCAGGTCATCATCAATGGCGTGATACTGCCGGTAGGCCATCTCGACTAGGTTGGGGCCTTGGGTCTGCGTCCGGGGACTGTCCGCTTGCGCGTGTGGTTTGTGCCGCCGGCGGTGGCTGTTCGCGACCACATCCAGTGGTACGACACAGCCGAGCCTGTTGCCCGCGTTATCCT
>JALTPW010000296.1 GCA_026999335.1 Chromatiales bacterium | reverse complement strand
GCCTGATGTCCTGCTTATTCTCGTTTGGTGGTGATGCAGGAATCCCAGCATTGTTGGTTTCATTGGGGTTCGCAAGCTCACCACCAATCGACAAAACAGTCATCATTTTGTTAACTTAATGACATTGCTGGGCGACCTTTTTTTCATGTATCGCACGAACCGGCTCAACGCCCCGCCAACGGCACATAATCCCGCGCCGGGTGCCCGGTATAGACCTGGGTCGGCCGGAAAATGCGGTTGTCGCCCAACTGCTCGCGCCAGTGAGCCAGCCAACCGGCGGTGCGGGCGATGGCAAAGATGGCGGTAAACTGATCCGCAGGAATACCCATCTCGTGGTAGAGAATGCCCGAGTAAAAATCCACGTTGGCATAGACACCCTTGTGCGCCAACCGCTCCTCGGCGGCCTTCTCCACCGCCAGTGCCGTCTCCATCAGGGGATTGACGTCACCACCGCGTGCCTCTTTCAATTTCGCCACCAGGCCCTGAAGAATGGTTGCGCGAGGATCCTTGGTCTTGTACTCGCGGTGCCCCATGCCCCAGACCACCTGCTTGTTGGCCAGTTTTTTCTCCACATAGGCCTCGGCCCGATCCGGACTGCCGATCTCATGCAGCATCTCCAGCACCCGCTGGTTGGCGCCGCCGTGCAGCGGGCCGGAAAGGGTGCCGATGGCGGCAGCAATGACACTGTAAGGGCTGGCCAGGGTCGATGCGGTCACCAGAGTGGAGAAGGTCGAGGCATTGATGGTGTGTTCCGCGTGCAGAATCAGGCACACGTCCATGATGTGTGCCAACAGCGGATCCGGCTGCTCGCCAGTCAGCATGTAGAGAAAATTTTCGGCGTAATTGAGATCCGTGCGTGGCGCCGGCGGCTCGTAGCCATTGCGCAGATGCTCCCACATGGCAACAATGGTGCCCATACGAGCGATGATCTTCACCGTCATGCGGTGGATATAGTTGAGATCCTCACAGACATCTTTGCCGGTCAGACACTCATTACCCGGGTAGAACATGGAGAGGCTAGCCATGGCGGTCTGCAACATATCCATCGGGTGCCCGGTGGATGGCAGGTTTTTCATCAGTTCTTCGATGTGGAACTTGACACGGCGATTGGCACGCAACTCCCGATCAAAGTCCACCAGATCCCCACTGACCGGCAGCTCGCCATCCAGCAGCAGCAGGGTGGTTTCCTCAAAGCTGCTGTGTTCGGCCAGCTGCTCAATGGGGTAACCCCGATAATAGAGGACGCCCTTTTCACCATCGATATCCGAAATATTGGACTGGGTGGCAGGCACCCCCGCCAGTCCGGGCAAGTATTCGCTCATGGGGAGTCTCCGCGCAAAAAAACTGAAATGGATCCGCTAAGGATAACAAAAAAGGGAGGCTGCTAGCCTCCCTGAGTCACGCCTTCGGCTGAGATCAGACCGAAAAGGACGAACCACAGCCGCAGGTGGTGCTGGCATTGGGGTTACGGATCACGAACTGTGCCCCCTGCAAGCCTTCGGTGTAATCCACCTCGGAGCCGGCCAGGTACTGATAACTCATGGGGTCGATGAGGAAGGTTACACCGCCTTTTTCAACCGCCGTATCGCCATCATTGATGGTTTCATCAAAGGTAAAGCCATACTGGAAACCCGAGCAACCACCACCAGAAATGAAGACACGCAGCTTCAGCGCCTCATTGCCCTCTTCCTCAATCAACGCCCGAACCTTGTTGGCCGCGCTGTCGGTAATGGTAATCGGGGCCTCGGCCGTCGCTTCAGTCGCCATCCTATCAATCTCCCATCAAACATCAGTATTCACAAGGGTATTTCTAAAATTCTAGAAGTGCCCTTGATACTATAGCACCACTTTTTCATTCCAGAGTTAATTAGTCAAGTTTTATCGATGGCCAGTTCATCGCTCTCAATTTCCGTTTCCGTCGACTCGTTCTGATGCACCAGATTACCATTGACTTCGGCGCCCATGGCCATCTCGATGAGGGTGTAATAGACATTACCTGTGACCCGCGCCTGTGGCGCAAGTTCGATGTGCTCCAGGGCATGCACATCACCCTGCACCTCGCCATTGAGCACGATACAGCGCACCCGCACCTCGCCCTCGATACGGCCATGTTCACTCATGGTAAGCATACTGCCCTCACCCTCGGCAATGACGTTACCCACCACCACGCCATCGATGTGCAGGCCATCCTTAAAATGGATATCTCCCCGCAGCACGCTGCCCCTGCCAATCAGGGTGTCGATCTGCGCATTACGGCGCCGGGAATTCTGCTTTGACTTGCGACCGGAAAACATAGGCACACGACTCCTTCAATGGATTTAATCAGGCAATGATATCCGACCAATCAAAGCTTTTCTTGAAATGCTTCCAGCCTTTTCCGGCGGGTGCCACTTCAACAATCACCCGTGAGGGTAAAAAGCCTTCCGGCAGGACGATGTCGCCCTCGATATTCTGAAAATACTTAAAACGCAGTTTGAGCCTA
Source organism: Chromatiales bacterium (assembly GCA_026999335.1). Lineage (GTDB taxonomy): Bacteria > Pseudomonadota > Gammaproteobacteria > SZUA-152 > SZUA-152 > DRQN01. The sequence goes on along the minus strand of JALTPW010000296.1, from coordinate 2,332 downwards.
TCCAGAGTGCCACCGGATACCTCTTTCAGACTCAGCTGGGTCTGTTTGCCGTGCAATACACCCTCGATGGCAATGCGGGCATGGCCCTTGACCAGACGGTTGTTGGTGCGCAGCTGAGTCAGCACCAGCTTGAAACGATACACGCCCTCCTCGCCCATGCCGAACAGGCTGAAACGGGTCACATTCAAACCGCTGGCGGTCTCCGCCGGGGAGACGATACCGCGATAAAAGGCCACTTCCTCCTTGAGTTCAAGCATTTCATCCTGCACCTGCCTGAGGGAACGCTCCACCTCACCATAGGCTTGGCGGTCGATCTGTTCCGCTCGTTCCAGCACCGCCACGCGGCTACTCAAGCGCCGGTTAGCGGCCTCGGCCTCGGTCAGTTGCGCCCGTAGTCGATCCCGCTCGATGCGCAGGCTGTCATTGTCCAGCCCCGCCGCCTGCTGGCCCAGCAGGAAGACAGCCCACCCTCCAAGCCCCAATGCCAACAGGATCAGCACCAGTCTGGCACGACGTGGCCAGCGCGAATGCGATTTGATAATCAGGCGGGAAGACATGATAACCCGGTGCTTTGGCGACAAACCCTTAAGGCACCAGCGCAATCCCCTCCAGACCGGTCTGTTCCGGCAGAGCAAACATGATGTTCATGTTCTGCACCGCCTGCCCGGCAGCACCCTTGACCAGGTTATCGATCACCGATAAGACCACCACCGTGTCACCACCCTGAGGCCGGTGCACAGCGATGCGGCAGGTGTTGGCCCCCTTCACGCTGCGCGTCTCCGGATGGCTTCCAGCGGGCAGCACGTCGACAAAGGGCTCGTCGGCATAGCGCTGCTCGAACAGGGTTTGCAGGTCGGCGCCGGTAGCCGTCAGCGTCGCATAAAGACTGGCGTGAATACCGCGCAACATGGGCACCAAATGCGGCACAAAGGTCAGTCCCACACCCTCGGCTACGGCGTCCAGGCCCTGGCGGATCTCCGGCCAGTGACGATGCCCCGGCACGGCGTAGGCCTTGAAGCTTTCACTGGTCTCGCACAGCAGGGTGGCGACACTGGCCTTGCGCCCGGCGCCGCTGACACCGGACTTGCAGTCGGCAATGATACGACCGGGCTCGATGCAGCCCTGCTCCAGCAGCGGCAGCAAACCCAGCTGCACCGCCGTCGGGTAGCAACCGGGGTTGGCGATCAGGCGTGCCTCGCGGATGGCCTCGCGGTTGACCTCCGGCAAACCATAGATCGCCTCGGCCAGCACATCCGGACAGGCATGGGACATGCCATACCACTGTGCCCATTCCCCGCTATCTTTGAGACGGAAATCTGCCGCCAGGTCGACGATACGCACGCCGGCGTCCAGCAGTGCGGGCACCGACTGCATGGCGACGCCGTTGGGGGTGGCGAAAAACACCAGGTCGCAGGCTGCCAGGGCCGCAGGATCCGGCTCGCTGAAGGCCAGGCCTACACGCCCGCGCAGGTTGGGGAACATTTCCGCCACCGGCAGGCCGGCCTCGGAGCGGGAGGTGATCAACACCAGCTCCGCCTCAGGGTGCGCCGCCAGCAGTCGCAGCAGCTCGACACCGGTGTAACCCGTACCGCCAACGATGCCAATCTTGATCATGAGTCTCTATTCCGTGTTTCGCTGAGCCGGTAATGGTAAGCGCTGGGCCACGAAAGCGAAAGGCTTGCAAGCCCTATCCTGACCGCAGACACAAAAAACCCGGCCTGTCGCGCCACAACAGGGGGGGGGCGGACGGGTGATTTTTGTCGTCCGCCGACATTAACTATTTGCCACGACTCAGCTCGCGACAGGGCAATGGAATTCACAGGAAAAGCTATCCGCATCGTGCGCACGGCGCACACTACATCTGCCCGTAGCGCGCGCCGCGCGCACGATGCCCTCTGGATATGAAAACTGTTCAATGACGGGAAAAAATAGGGGTTTAGGGGGTGTCAATCTCATTTTCCCCGGCGATACCGGCAACGGGATGAAAGGCCCGGCTGATGTAGGCCATGACGGCCTCGAGCTGCGATTCGCTCAATACCGACTTCCACGCCGGCATGGTGGTGCCGGGCAGGCCTTCACGGATCGCATGCCGCAGACGCTCGCGATTCATCCCCGACATGAACCCCTCATCCGTCAAATTACGCGGATGCGGCTCGAGAAAACTACCAATCCAGTTTTTACCCGTCCCGTTCGCACCATGACAAAAGGCGCAGTTTGCCAACCAGAGAACCTCTCCTCTTTTTTCCAGCGGCGTGAGATCCGCAATCTGCAACGTCATGTCATGCACCGCATAGGGGGTCGCGCCGGTCACCGTATCGGCCCGGCCATCCGC
>JALTPW010000295.1 GCA_026999335.1 Chromatiales bacterium | reverse complement strand
CGACTTCGGTATGGGCTACATGTATCCCCTGCTGGTCGAACAGGCCACGATTCAGCCCCGCTAAGCAAACACCTGAAACACAAAAGGCCGGCTGGGTTTCCCCGGCTGGCCTTTTAAATACCTCTGACGACTTTCAGCTTCCTGACGTAGGGTGGGCACCGCCCACCAGTTACGTTCTATCCAAGCAGCGATGGTGGGCAGCGCCGCCCTACATATTTAATTTTGTGACCACATACGCCCTGTTTAAAGGCATATTTCCTATGTGGTGCCATTGACTATGCATGGGCTGTTAGGCTTCAAACCTCACCCCGCCGCCCTACCGGGCTGACAGTATTTGCGCTTGTAGCCCACCAAGCCAAGAAGGCCGATACCCATCATCAGGATGGAGGAAGGCTCGGCGATGGGAACCGTGCTATTTAATTCAATTCGCAGGGTATCCCAATAGATATCTGCACCCATAACGCCATTCATCCCGCCGCTGTATTGTTGATCCAGCCCAGCGAGCAATACGTTAACCTCAAAATTTGTGGTAGGCCCCGTATTGCCGAAATCATAGCTAACGGATCCACCGGAATACGGATTGACGGACCACGTCAATGCCCCGGCAGTGCCACTAAAAGGCGGCAGTGCAGGAATCAAGTAAACACCCGAGGTAAAGCTGGTGTCCGGCAGATCAAAATCCGAGATCGTATCGCCATTGAAATCCATCCAGAACCCGTCCAGGCTGAAGCTTATCGTGTATTCCCCCGGCACAAAAAGGCTCAGGTTTTCATCAATATTCCCGGAAGTACCCGTAAAGCTGAATGTGGCAGGATTGTTTATCCCTAAACCTACAGCATAATTAACTTCACCAATACCTGTTACGTTTGTTGCCTCATAATAAATCGACGTCGCCATTGCAGACCCGCCAAAACACAAAAATGCAGCACAAGCAGTGGTCGTTATGAGCTTTTTCATTCGTCTACCTCTTTAGCAGCCTGTTAAATCGCCGTATTTATACTTCCCGGCACACGCAATAACCTTAAGCAAATAGGGTGCCACCCGCAATAACCTCTTAAAATTAAAGGGTATCATACATTGCAAACCAGTTGGAACCGCGATCATTGTAAAAAATACCGACAACCCCATAAAATCGCCGTTACGATTCAGTTCACTACAGGGTGGTAGAATTTACGAAGGAAGTGTTTATCCATATTGCGCACACAGCGCACACTACACCTGCCCGTAGCGTGTGCCATGCGCACGGTGCCCCCAGGATCAGGAAATCATTGAAACGACTAAATTTCGAACCGGGCCCTGACGGCTCCCCACAAAAAACCTGGTAGGGTGGGCAGGTTTTTCATGCCCACGTGGAATATGCGTCAACGACTAAA
>JALTPW010000294.1 GCA_026999335.1 Chromatiales bacterium | reverse complement strand
CGGTATGCATGATGTGCTCAATGAATCACTGGCCATCCTGCAGGATCCGGTGCAGGCGATGACCGAGTTTCCGCGTGACCGCCGTGGTGAAGTGGACTGGGTGCTGGCGCTGGATGAGGCGTTGATCGAACCACGGGCCGATCTGCTGGGTCAGTCAGAGATGCAGGTTCTGGATATGGACATCCTCATGAAACGCACCCAACTCATGCCCTGGGTGCTGTTTTCGCACAGCAAGCATACCGCGTGGCTGGATTGTACCAATTGCCATTCGGCGCTTTTCGAGCCGAAAGCGGGCGCCAATAACATCACCATGAATGCCGTTCTGGCCGGTGAATTCTGTGGCGTCTGTCACGGCAAGGTGTCGTTTTCACTCTTCGTTTGCGAACGTTGTCACAGCGTGTCACACCCCGACTCCGGGGCGAAGTGGTGGTAGCGCGCAGCACCCAGTCGATATACCTCTGCCGGGCGATCAGATCAAAGTGAACAGCACGCCGAGGAATTCTGCTCAGCGCTTCATCGAAGCATAGAATTCTTCGTTGGTCTTGGTGTTTTTCAAGCGATCCAATAGAAATTCAATGGCGGCGACTTCATCCATGGGATGCAGCAGCTTGCGCAGGATCCACATCTTCTGTAATTCGTCGGGCTTGGTGAGACGTTCCTCGCGGCGGGTGCCGGAGCGGTTGATGTCGATGGCGGGGTAGATGCGTTTTTCGGCGATGCGGCGGTCGAGGTGCACCTCCATATTGCCGGTGCCCTTGAACTCTTCGTAGATCACGTCGTCCATGCGCGAGCCGGTTTCCACCAGTGCGGTGGCGAGGATGGTCAGGCTGCCACCTTCCTCGATGTTGCGCGCGGCGCCGAAGAAGCGCTTCGGCCGATGCAGGGCATTGGCGTCCACACCACCGGTCAACACCTTGCCGGAAGACGGGATCACCGTATTGTAGGCGCGCGCCAGACGGGTGATGGAGTCGAGCAGGATGACCACATCGCGCTTGTGTTCCACCAGACGTTTGGCCTTTTCGATCACCATTTCGGCCACCTGCACATGCCGGCTGGCGGGTTCGTCGAAGGTGGAAGACACGACTTCACCGCGCACCGAGCGGGCCATTTCCGTGACCTCTTCCGGACGCTCGTCGATAAGCAGCACGATGAGATAGCACTCGGGGTGATTGGCGGCGATGGACTGGGCGATATTCTGCAGCATCATGGTCTTGCCCGACTTGGGCGGTGAGACGATCAGGCCGCGCTGGCCCTTGCCCACCGGGGCGGCGAGGTCGATGACGCGGGCGGTCAGATCTTCGGTGCTGCCGTTGCCCTGCTCGATGCGCAGACGTTCATTGGGAAAGAGGGGGGTAAGATTTTCGAAGGGCACCTTGTTTTTGGCGTTCTCCGGCCGTTCGAAGTTGATCTCGCTGACCTTCAATAATGCAAAGTAGCGCTCTCCTTCCTTGGGTGGGCGAATCTTGCCGGACACCGTGTCACCGGTGCGCAGGCTGAAACGCCGGATCTGGCTGGGAGAGACGTAGATGTCGTCCGGGCCGGCCAGATAAGAGCTATCTGCGGAACGCAGAAAACCGAATCCGTCCTGCAGGATCTCCAGTACGCCGTCACCATAAATATCTTCACCCTTGCGGGCGTGGGCTTTGAGTATGGCGAAAATAATGTCCTGTTTACGGGCGCGGGACATGCCTTCCACACCGCTTTCACGGGCCAGGTCGATCAGATCCGTGGCGGTTTTTTTCTTCAGTTCTGTGAGGTTCATGGTTCTTCGGTCGGTTGGATAAATGATAGAAAGGGTTTCGTCGATCAGGGGAATCTGGGATAAGCGTTCGTTGGAACGGACGTGACGCGCAGGCGATCAGATATGGGCTTGCTGGGTGTCTTAAAGGGCTTTATTGGGAGTGGGCCGGAACGTCGGCACGCGGTCGAACCTGATGCTTCGCGTACAAGCTAACACGATGGCGGGGCGCCGTCCAGTGTGTTTCGGTGATCTCCGCTAAACACGTTGGAATACTTAAGGGTGTTCTCAATGAACTAAAGCCGTACTGCCGGGCCTCTGCTTTATGTCCAGCAAGGCACGACAATATGGCTTTATCTGCTTGAGAGCGTCCCGTTTAGATATTACTGTCGAGAAAGGCGGTGAGTTGGGACTTGGAGACGGCGCCAACCTTGGTTGCTTCGACGTTACCGCCCTTGAACAGCATCAGGGTGGGGATGCCGCGAATGCCGAACTTCGGCGGGGTGGCCGGATTTTCGTCAATGTTGAGCTTGGCGATCTTGACCTTGCCTTCGTACTCTGCAGCGATCTCATCGAGGATGGGTGCAATCATTTTGCACGGGCCGCACCAGTCAGCCCAATAATCGACCAGAACCGGGCCGTCGGCATTAACGACTTCTTCTTCGAAGGAATCGTCTGAGAGGTAAACGATGTTTCCGCTCACGTGATGGATCTCCATTTGCAATGTAAAGTGAGGTTATCGACCCCGGGGGCCGTCGGGTTTAGGACTGATCTGCTACGGGAAATCCATTTGAGCCAATTTTTTCGATCTTTGTCGAACAGCGGCGGCCATTCGCCTCCAGCGATCAAAAAACGTGATCCAAAGCGGTTTTCCCTCGCCATGACCACCCTCAGCCCGATAAAACTCCTGGAAAATATTGATAACCTTGGCTGATGTGACATTTCAGCTCAATACGCGGTCGATTTCAAGCCCAAAGCCGTGGCAATTTTGTTATTCTCTCTTGCTTATGTCAGACACACATCTCACAGAGACTTCATTCAGGGAGTTAGGGCTCGCCGATGCGCTGGTACAAGGCGTTGAAACGGCGGGATTTTCTTACTGTACACCGATCCAGGCAGAGACCCTGCCGCTGGCCCTCAAGGGGCAGGACGTACTCGGCCAGGCGCAGACCGGTACCGGCAAGACGGCGGCTTTTCTGCTGGCTGTCCTGCATCGTCTGCTGACGGTGCCGCCACCGGCGTCACGCCGGCCCAATCAGCCACGTGCCTTCATTCTCGCCCCCACCCGCGAGCTGGCGATCCAGATTCACAAGGATGCCCTGGCCCTGGCCGGCAATACGGATTTTCGCATTCAGGTGGTCTACGGTGGTTCCGGCTACGAGCAGCAGCGCAATGACCTACAGGACGGCGTCGATATCCTCATCGGTACGCCGGGGCGCCTCATCGACTATTTCAAACAGCACATCTACGACCTGAAGAAGGTGCAGGCGATAGTGCTGGACGAGGCCGACCGCATGTTCGATCTCGGCTTCATCAAAGATATTCGTTATCTGTTGCGGCGTATGCCGCCACCGGAAGAGCGTCTCAACATGCTGTTCTCCGCCACCCTGCCGCTGCGTGTCACCGAGCTGGCCTACGAACATATGAACAAGGCCATGACGATCAGCGTGGAGACCGACAAGGTCACCGCCGACCGCGTTACCGAGATCGTCTACGGGCCTTCCAACGAGGAAAAGATCCCGCTGCTGCTGGGTCTGCTGCGGCACATGGATCCGCAGCGCACGATCATCTTTGTCAATACCAAGCGTGCCGCCGAGCGGGTGTGGGGTTATCTGGAAAGCAACGGTATCCAGGCCGCAGTGCTGTCAGGCGACGTGCCGCAGAAAAAACGCATCAGTCTGCTGACACAATTCCAGGCCGGCGAGCTGCCGGTAATGGTGGCCACGGACGTGGCGGCGCGGGGTCTGCACATTGCCGATGTCAGTCACGTCATCAATTACGACCTGCCGCAGGAGGCCGAGGACTATGTGCATCGGATCGGCCGTACCGCACGCGCCGGGGCCAGGGGTGATGCCATCAGTTTCGCCTGCGAAGAGTACGCCTTTTCACTGGAGGATATTCAGGACTATATCGGCTACGAGATTCCGCGTGGACGGGTCACAGCCGAGTTGCTGGCGGAAGACATCAAGCCGCGGGTGCGGATTGCGCGTAAGCCGAAGCCGGGAGGTGCCCGTTCGGGCGCCGGACGAAGCCGGGGCAACTCGGGCTCTTCGCGACACTCACGGGGTCGTAGCGGTTCATCACGGCCGCGCAGTCGTTAAAGCCATTGGACTCCGGGTTTTAGCTCGGTGACCTGGGCGTTGTGCCCCTCCTCGGCCGGAATCACTCGGTTACGACCACTGCTCTTGGCCAGATAGAGTGCCTGGTCGGCGCGATCCAGCAGTTCTTCGGCGATGTTTTCGTTGCCCTCGGCAGTGGCCAGCAGACTGGAGACACCGATGGAGATGGTCGCCGACAGCGTCCCGCCATCCTCCAGCGAAAACCGCCGTGCCGCGATGACACCACGGATGCGTTCGGCGATTTCCAGGGCCTTTTCTTTCTCCGCATTGACTAGCAATGCGGAAAACTCCTCACCGCCATAGCGACCCAGCACATCAGTGCTGCGCAGCTGTTCGCGGATCATTCCCGCCACCTCCCTCAGTACGCGGTCGCCCACGCGGTGGCCGTGTTGGTCGTTGATGCGCTTAAAATGGTCGATATCCAGAAACAGGCAGGCCAGTGGTTCGCCGGAGCGCTGTGCGCGTGCCACCTCTTCGTCCAGGCGCTGGTCAAAAAAGCGTCGGTTGTTGACCCCGGTGAGGGAATCGGTGAGGCCGACGCGCTTGAGGCGTTCGTGATTGGTGGCATTTTCCAGGCAGATGGCGACGATGGTGGCGAGGCGTTGCAGGAAGTCGGTGGCGGAGCCCGCGACGAAGCGCTGCGGGTCGTTGCTGCCGAGGTTAAGACTGCCAATGAGTTCGCCGTAGCGCACCAGCGGCAGCAGGGCAATGCTCTGTGCGTGGCAGTTGTCGGGAAACAGGGCCGCATGTT
>JALTPW010000293.1 GCA_026999335.1 Chromatiales bacterium | reverse complement strand
CGCGCACGCTGGCACTGCACTGGGAAGTCGACGACTTCGGCAATCAGTGCTGTGACTGGACGCTCAGCCCCGAGGCCGGTCGACTGATACTGTTGACCTCTCCCTGGTATATAGACAGTGAACAGGGTCAATGTGGGCCCGTGAAGTCCGGGTTGCCGATGGCACTGATCACGGAGCTGATCGACCTGCCGGTCGTGGAGGCCGGACAGGCCGGTGCGTTGCAAAGCGACTTGCAACAACGTTATCCCGACGCCGACATTCCGCCTCTGCGACACGTCGAACTCATCACCGCACCACGGGTCAAACCCACGCCCTGCCTGTGTCTAAGCTCGGCTGAACAACACGACTGGGGTGACGAATGCGAAGACTTCGCCCGCCTCAGCTTTGATTACGCCGGCATTCCACTACCCTATCAGGGATGCTCCACGTATTTCGATGGTGAACGCGTCACCCGGGTGACGCGCAATAAAAAAGCCGAACAGGCGGCGGTAAAGGAATTGCGCAAGTGGGGTTTCGAGGAAGAGGAAGAGGAAGACGAGGACTGGGGTCAGTCCGCCGGCAATGATTGTTTCGTGCTTGAATCCGAGTTCATCGACAACGCTGCCGAAGACTGGCTGGATTTCCAGATGGAGGGTGTCGCCAAGTTACGCGCCCTGGGCTGGCGCATCGAATACGACAATTTTCGCTTCCAACTGGTCGAGGCCACGCAGTGGTATTGCGACGTCGATAAATTAGAACAGCAGGACTGGTTCAGCATCGGCCTGGGAGTGGAGATCGAAGGCCAGCGTGTCGATCTGCTGCCCACCCTGCTGGAATATCTGCACAACTTCCCTCGCGGCCTGCCGAAAGCGGAAGAAATCACCACGCAAAGCTTTGTCATTCCCTTGACTGATGAAGCGCTTGATGAACAGGCCGATGAAGCAGCCGATGAACTGCTCGATGAACCGCCTAATCAACCACTCGGCGAACGTTTATTGCTCCTGCCTGCGAAGCGGATATTGCCCCTGCTGGAAATCCTGCTGGAGATGATCGACGGTGCCAACTGGGGTGACGGTGGCCAGCACCTGCACCTCGAACGTGCACAACTGGCGCGTCTCACGGCCCTGGATCATGACGGAAACGGCCCCGGTCTGCATTGGCTGGGCGACACTGACGTACAACAACTGGCCCGGCGCCTGCGCGAGTTGGACGGCATCCCCGCGGTATCGCCACCCGATGGCCTGCGGGCCACCCTGCGTCCCTATCAGCAACGTGGACTGGACTGGCTACAGTTCCTGCGCGAATATCGGCTGGCCGGCATTCTGGCCGATGACATGGGGCTGGGCAAGACCGTGCAGGCCCTGGCCCATATCCTGTTGGAAAAACAACAGGGCCGTGCTGATCGCCCCAGCCTGGTAATTGCCCCCACCAGTCTGATGTTCAATTGGCGCCGCGAAGCCGAGCGTTTTACACCGCAACTCAAGGTACTGGTTCTTCACGGCCCGCACCGCCATGAACAATTCGCCGGGATCGCTCATCACGACCTGATCCTCACCACCTACCCCCTCTTGTCCCGGGACAAAGAGCGCCTGTCGGCCCACGCGTTTCACCTGTTAATCCTGGACGAGGCGCAGGTGATCAAAAATCCCAAGGCGCAGGCCAGCCGCGTAGTGCGTGAAATCGACGCCCGCCATCGCCTCTGTCTCACCGGCACGCCACTGGAAAACCATTTGGGCGAACTGTGGTCGCTATTCGACTTCCTGCTTCCCGGTCTGCTGGGCAACAGCAAACAGTTCCGCCGTTTTTTCCGCTCACCCATCGAAAAACAGGCCAGCGAAGCCACTGCGGAACGGCTCAGCCGCCGCATTCGTCCCTTCCTGTTGCGCCGCACCAAACAGCAAGTAGCCACGGAACTGCCGCCCAAGACGGAAATCATCCAGACGGTGGTACTGGAAGGAAAACAGCGGGAACTCTACGAGACCGTGCGTCTGGCCATGCACCGCCGGGTACGTGAGGAAATCGAACGCCGGGGCATGGGCCGCAGCCATATCGTGGTACTGGATGCCTTGTTGAAACTGCGCCAAGTCTGCTGCGACCCGCGCCTGGTGAAACTGGAAAGCGCACAAAAGGTCAGGCAATCGGCAAAACTGGCCCTGCTCATGGAACTGCTGCCGGAAATGGTCGAAGAAGGCCGGCGTATTTTATTGTTTTCACAATTCACCAGCATGCTCGGCCTGATTGCAGACGAATTGAAAGGCGCCGGCATCGCCTATGTCAAACTCACCGGCCAGACCCGGGATCGGGCGAAACCCGTGCAACAATTCCAGGACGGCGAAACACCGCTATTTCTGATCAGTCTCAAGGCCGGCGGCGTCGGGCTCAATCTCACCCGCGCCGATACCGTCATCCACTACGACCCCTGGTGGAACCCCGCCGTGGAGCGCCAGGCTACCGACCGCGCCCACCGTATCGGCCAACAACAGGCAGTGTTCGTCTACAAACTCATTTGCGAAGGAACCCTGGAAGAAAAGATCTATGCCATGCAACAACGCAAGCAGGCCCTGGCCGACGGACTGTATCAGCCGGATGGCAACAACGAATTGCAATGGAACGAAAAGGATCTGGAGGCGTTGTTTGAGCCGTTGAGTGAACACAGTCGTAGCAAATAGAATGAGTCGCTATTCACCGCGAAGAGCATGAAGACATAGAAAAGACATCAATGAACTAAACTACCACCGACTAAAGTAGGTGGGTTAGCGCGTTCGATGCTGATGACTAACGTCATCAGCGCACATGAGTCAAAACATGAACATCAAAGTCACCATCTAAAGACGGTGGTTTTGACCAAGTTAATGGAAAATAAAAGCAGGGAAAAATGGTATGAGTTGGCGCACGCCACGAGCAGGTATCGTGTGCGCCGTGCGCACCACAATACAGTCAGCTCTCTGTAAACTTCATGCCCCTGTCGCAAGCTGAATAGTGACATGGATTGCAGATAACCCGGTACGCTTGAGAACAAATGAACAACAAAACAAACAATAAGATAAGCAACAAACCGCAACTTATCCAATACCCGGTCGAGCAGTTATTGCTCGAGCAAGGCGAATACCTGCCCCTGGAATTTTTGCTACAGGAAGGCCGCCTGACCTATGCCGACTATGAGGCGTGGCGTAACGGTGAACTCGACACCCTCGACGAGGCCTTGTTTGGTGATCGGCAACACATCAAACAGCAATTGATGCAGGCCGCCGACTATCTGCAACAGCGGGGCTGGCAGGCGGAAACGATCACCTATCACGCCTGGCGCAATGACCTGTCGCACACCTTGCGTTTCAGCCTGAACGACGCACTGAATGACTGTTTTCACCGGCGTTACCGCAAACCGCAAGATCAGCCACAGCTGGATATGTTCACCGATGCCCCGGCCACCAACCGGGTCAACGGCATCACCCGGGCCCTGGCCAACCGCGATGCTGGCGAGGCACGGCGCCAGCTGGAAGGCCTCTACGACACCGCGCCCGACCACATCCGCCTGGGCGAACTGGAACGCCTGGTGGAAGCGGCGGAAAGCCTCGACGCAGCGGTTACCGATGCCACCGCCGACCTACGGATACTACAAGAGACCCTGACCCCACTGGCACAAAGCCTGCTGGGCAAAGAAAGCCGTAACCTGCTGATTCCCCTGTGGCGTCGCCTGAGTGCCGCCTTGCACGACCAGCCCTACCACGCAACACAGCCTGAGCAACATACGAGTTATACGGCCAGTCAGGCGATGGATTGGGACAGCGCACGCCAGGCGGTGGAACAGGTGCCTCACTGGCAAAACGATCCCGTATTACTGCAACGTCATGCCCGGGCCTGTGAACCATTGCATCGGCGGTGCGACGCCCTGCTGAGCTGGTTCAGCCTGTGCTGGCGGTTTGCGGCGCACAGTGATGTCATCAAATCCACCACCGATACAGAACTGCGCCAGCAATGGGAAGCCTTTCAGGAACTGGAGCCGGAGCTGCCGGCCCACACCTTTCCGGCCTGGTTGCTGCTGGACAAACCCGGTCTGAGCAACGTCCTCGCCGGCCCCCGCCACGATGCAGCAAACTGCCCCGCCAGCTACCGCACCCTGCATCAACTGCAAAGCAACCCGTCTGCGCAAACCAACATCGCCCTGCGTGCCCAGCTCAAACAGCAGGATCCGGTGTTATTCCAGCACTACCTTTTGTTGCAATAAAACCGCACCTTATCACTGCACACCCCAGGTCAACCCGGGGTGGTCATGTGTAGGCACTGCCCATCATCATGCTACGACATTGGCACGAAACCGGTGGCTAGCCGACTTCCTTCTTGCCACTCATCATTGCCTTGACCAGATTCTCGCCCTGCAAGCGTGACGATACGACAACGCCGGCGATATGCAGAAAGATCAACAGCAGCATGAAATTGCCCATGAATTCATGGATCTCTTCCCAGAATTCATCTTCTTCCTTTTCACCTTTTTCATCGTGATCACCTTTTTCATCGTGATCACCTTTTTCATCGTGATCATCGTCTTCATCGTGATCATCATCGGCATAGGCAGTGGAAATCAGCGAGACATCGGCGCCCGCCAAGGGCCCATGGCCCTCCGCCGCATAGGCCATGAGGCCGCTAAAGGTCAGCAGCGACAGCCCGATCAGCAACATCATGATCATCGCCCCGCCGGCGGGATTATGTCCCAGGTAACGCCTGGGATGCCCGTCTTTAATACTCTTCAAGTCGTCAATGACCGTCCGTGGACCGCGCACAAAATCGGCAAAACGGGCATGCTGACTACCGACGAACCCCCAGATAAGCCGAAAGACCAACAGGCCGATAATG
>JALTPW010000292.1 GCA_026999335.1 Chromatiales bacterium | reverse complement strand
TGTCCTGCATTTTGTAGGCCTGCTTGCTACTGGTGAAAATCTGTATCAGGCCGGCAGAGAGGATCAGCCCGACCGTAATGGCGATCATGATTTCGACGAGGGTGACGCCGGTTTGTTTGTTCATGGTGTCGTTACGCATGGTGATTTCTGCCTGGATCCTATGGTTGAAAACGGGTGGCATAGGTCTTGGTGACCTGGTGATCAATGGTGCCGTCAGCGGCATCCTCTTCATCGGAAAGGGCCTGCTCACGCCAGGAAATGCGAATAGTGAATGTGCGGTCACCGTTGTTGGTGACGGAGCTGGAGACGCTGCCATTGCCGTCGTCACGGAGTAATTTCTTGTTGGCCGTGGCCCAGACGAAGGCATCGTACTGGGCCAGCTGTGCGCTGGTGCAGGTTTTAGTCGCGATGCAGCCGGGGTCGGTTTCGCTGCCGGTGATGGCGTCATAGGCCGTAGCCTCGGGTGTTGCCTTTTTCACCTTGGCCAGTTCTCCACGGTTTGCCTGCATGCGCTCGACCATGTCGTTGGCCTGTGAGTTGGCGATGCTGAGCATGTGCGAGTTCAAGGTCTGTCGCATGCCGAAGGCCTGCAGACCGGCGATGCCGAGCAGACCGATGGCCAATACCAGAACGGAGATCAGTACTTCCACCAGGGTGAAACCGTGCTGGCGGGAAAGCAGTGGAGAGTGCGGCAGAGGATGTGGCCGAGAGTGTAGTAAAGAATGGTGTGGACGATAATTCATGGTTTGGCTTCCGGTTCAGTGGGCAGCGAATGATCAGGGACAGGCCACGCTGTCGACGGCGGCACGACCAGTGGCGCCAACCTTGATGGTGCGGCTTTCCTTGTTCTTGCATCCGCTGGGCGTGAGCGTGAAGGTCACTGAGTTATCGACCGCGCCAGTGGGTCGATACTGGACACTGGCCGCCGTGGCGGTGAACGTTGGGTTGGCGTTCAAGGCTGTGCCGATGCGTAGCAGTGAGTCGGTACCATCGAAGGTTCCCCGGGTACCGGTGGCATCCGTGAAGACCAGCCATCCTCCGGACCAGTTCGTGTTGCCGGCGCAGGTTTCAGGGTCTGTGGCGGGCTGTTTGCGCGGGCAGACCGAGGCCCGTACGCCGCGTTTGGCGGACTCGCTGCGGGCAAGGTTCAGTGAGGCCAGCATACTGTTGGCCTGGGTCGCCGTGCGGTTGCTGCGCATCATGGTGCCGAAGCTGGGAACGGCGATGCTGAGAATGATGGCGCCTATGGACAGGGTGACCAGCAGTTCGATCAGGGTGAATCCTGCGGATTGTTTGTTTCGCTGCAACATCGGTTTTCTCACGGCAATGACAAAGGTCTCTGTCACCGTTATCGGCGTGTATGGCGTGAGTTCCTGACCGTTTATCGCTTGTTAACGGCCTTCGGTCAGACGTGCAGGGCGGAGTGTGACGCCGTTCTCGCTTGAGGCTGCCTGGTCATGATGAGTCGCCCGGGTTTCGCGATGCTCAACCCGGGCTACGGCTGAAATTCTTTGTGGAGGGGGGGGGAGACAGGGGTCATTACTTTTTTCTGATGGAGAGACTCCAAACAGCATTCCGCGTGGACATGAAAAGCCTGTCCACCCTACCTATGCGTCAATATCGATCTGTACCTTGTAAAACCAGTGGCTTGTCGGGCCTGCGAAACCTGGGAGTTTATCTGCGGCGAAGAGTGCTTGTTCGTGCAGCGAGGGCCGGGCTGTCAGGGCTGGGTGGCGGGTTCGGCAGGGGGACTGGCGGTGGCCTTTTGTCGCGCGGCCACGGCGCGTTTGTCGGCGCGCCGGTCGATGACATTCTTCAGGGCGATCAGCAGCCCCAGGCCGATGAAGGCGCCGGGTGGCAGGATGGCCAGGAGAAAGCCTTGGTAGCCATCGATGAAGGTAATGGTCAGCCATTGCGCGCCCTCGCCGAACATCAGCTCGGCCTGCGCGAACAGGGTGCCGTGGCCAATGATTTCGCGCAGGGCGCCAAGGGCCACCAGTACCAGGGTGAAACCTACGCCCATGGAGAGGCCGTCGAGCAGGGATCGCCCCACGTTGTTTTTGGAGGCGAAGGACTCGGCGCGGGCGATGATTACACAGTTGGTAACGATGAGGGGAATGAAAATGCCCAGGATCAGGTACAGGTCATAGACGAAGGCCTTCATCAGCAGCTCGACGGCGGTGACGAAGCAGGCGATGATCAGGACGAAGGTGGGGATGCGCAGCTCCGGGCGTACCAGGTTGCGGATCAGTGACACGGTGACGTTGGAACCGGCCAGCACCAGGGTGGTGGCGATGCCGAGACCGAGGGCGTTAACCACGGTGCCGGACACCGCCAGCAGGGGGCACAGGCCCAGCAGTTGCACCAGTGCCGTGTTGTTGCGCCACAGGCCTTCGTTGATGATCTGTTTTGAATTGTCCGCCATGCTTGCCGTCGTTCCCGTTATCGTTCTTTACTTGATTTATCGTCACTGTCTGCCGGCGGCACGACGCTCTTTTGCGCGAACAGACGCTCTTTGTGTCGCTGATAATACGTCAGTGTGTTGTGTACTGCCTTGACCACTGCGCGCGGGGTGATGGTGGCGCCAGTGAACTGGTCGAAGATACCGCCGTCGCGCTGTACGCGCCAGCCCTTGTGTTGCGGATTGTTCAATGAACGGCCATTGAAACCGAGAATCCAGTTGTTGCGTCGTTCTTCGATACGGTCACCCAGACCGGGTGTTTCTTTATGCGACAGCACGCGTACGCCGGCCAGGGTACCGTCGGCATGGATACCGACCAGCAGCTTGATGGGGCCGACATAGCCATCCGGCGCCACCGACATGATGGCCACCGCTACCGGTTTGCCGTCGCGCCGGGCGCGAAACACCGGCACCGGCTTGTCGCTGCCCAGCAACCTGGGATCGTGCACGGTGATCATGTCGTGGAAGATGTCGTTGTCGTGCAGTGCCGGATTGATCACTGCATGCAGGCTGCGCAGCGTATAGGCCCGTTCGGCCTCTTTGATATGGGGTTCGGTGAGTTGGTAGATGTAGGCCACCAGTCCGCCGCCCGTCAGGGCGAACAGGCCCAGAATCAGTGCGCTCCTGGTCATGTACTGGCGCAGCATCAGTCTTTACCCCGGGCATGGCCATAGACCCGTGGCTGGGTGTAGTAATCAAGGGTGGGGGCGGCCATGTTCATCAGCAACACGGCGAAGGCCACGGCGTCGGGGTAGCTGCCCCAGGTGCGGATCACATAAATAATGATACCGATACCGATACCGTAGAGGATACGTCCTCTGGGTGTCGTGCTGGCGCTGACCGGATCGGTGGCGATGAAAAAGGCGGCGAGGATGGTGGCGCCGCCGAAGATGTGAAACAGCGGTGAGGGATAGGTGTCCGCATCCATGAGAAAAAAGAAGGCGCTGATCACGAACAGGCTGCCGATGACCGCCAGCGGGATCTGCCAGCTGATGATGCGCTTGTAAATGAGGTACATGCCACCCAACAACAGCCAGGTGCCCACCCACTCCCAGCCGGTGCCGGCAAAGTCACCGAACAGGGCGTTGTTTGCGAGGATCTCGGACACGGTGTTGCTCAGCCCCAGGTCGGTCTTCATGGCGTCCAGGGGCGTGGCGGAGCTGAGGGCGTCAATGCTGAGACCGTAGGGAAGGTGGCTGAAAAAGATCACTCCCAGGGTGTCGATGAAACCAATCTCCAGCTGCTCGAGGATAAAGGGCGGCATCCAGCGGGTCATCTCCAGCGGAAACGAAATGAGCAGCATGACATAACCGACCATGGCCGGATTGAAGGGGTTGTAGCCGAGGCCGCCGTACAGGTGTTTGCCAACGATCAGCGCAAAGGCCACGCCCAGCACGGTGATCCACCACGGCGCCAGCGGTGGGATGCAGAGGGCCAGCAGCAGGGCGCTGAGCACCGCGCTGCCGTCACCGAGAAAGGGTTTTAGCGGCCGCTTGCGCAGCTTCAGCATCAGCGCCTCGCTGGCGAGTGCAGTGAGCACGGCGATGGCGCTGTTGATGATCAGTCCCCAGCCAAAGAACCAGGTGTAACAGACGATGGCCGGGATCAATGCGGCAATGACCTGCAGCATCATGCTGGAAACATGGAGGCCGGAATGGATATGGGGTGATGGCGGGGTCTGTAGCGTCATTATCCTGGAATTCTTAGTTGGACGGGGTGAAGTGTGCGCTTGCGGTGATGCAGGACAAGGCGTAATGACGCGGAATAGTGGTTCTATTCCAAGGAGTTACAACGCCGTCATGCGCCACCGCAAGCGTGCAATTCATCCCGTAGCGTGACTTGCCCGGCAGGTTAAGTCGTAAAGCGATGTCAATAGCTTTCATAGTAATAACTCAACATCAGAAATGGAGCGGTCAACTGAGGATTCCAGGATTATGGCCTGTCCGGGGGGCTTGCGGCCTTGCTTTCACTAGGGCTTTGCTGGGTTTTTTCTTCGCGGCGCTGGTCGGCATCATCGATCGCCTTTTGCTGCGCCGGGGTGAGATTATCGGTATTTTTCGGCGTGCTGTCCTGCTCTGATTTTTTGGCGCGTACCCGCGCCATGGCGGCCTGGATGGCGGCCTGCTTGTCATCGTTGCCACCCTTAGTGACGGCGCTGCGCTTTTTCTTGTGGCGCTCGGCGCGTTCTTTTTTCTCCCGTTCGAGGCGGAATTCACGGAATTGGTGGCGTTCGCGGGCCAGGTCGGCCTGACGTTTTTCCGCCTCCTGGTTCCATATCTCGCTCTTGGCGTAGCGGTAATAGCCCACCAGTGGAATCTGGCTGGGGCAGACATAGTCGCAGCAGCCGCATTCGATGCAGTCGAAAATATTGTAGTCCTGGATCTTGTCGAAATCGCGTGCCCGCGCATACCAGTACATCTGCTGCGGCAGCAGGTTTACCGGACAGGCACTGGCGCAGTTGCCACAACGGATGCAGGGCATGGCGTATGCATCGCGCGAGGGCAGGGGCACGTCGTGCGTGGTGGATTCCACCAGCACGCAGTTGGTGCCCTTGACCACCGGCACCGTGTCGCTGTGCATGGCGGTGCCCATCATGGGGCCGCCGACGATGAGCCGGTGCAGGCTGTCGCGGTTGCCGCCGCATTCCTCGATGAGATTGCCCAGTGGGGTACCGATCAACACCTCCAGGTTGCGTGCATGGGCGACGCTACCGGCGATGGTGACGTAGCGGGAGATCAGCGGCTGGTCGAGTTCCACCGCGCGGTACACCGCATAGGCGGTACCCACGTTGTGACAGACGATGCCGATGTCGATGGGCAGGCCACCGCTCGGCACCTCCTTGCCCGTTAGCATCTGGATCAGTTGTTTTTCACTGCCGGTGGGGTAGATGGTGGGCACTTCCACCACCTCCACGTCGGCACCGCTGTTGCGGACGGCCTCGCTGAGGGCACGGAAGGCCTTGGGTTTGTTGTTTTCGATGCCGACGACGCAGCGTTTGGCTGCGAGCGCCTGGCGCATCAGCAGCAGCCCGGCCAATACCTCCCGGGCGTGTTCGCGCAGCAGCATTTCATCGCAGGTGATATAGGGTTCGCATTCGGCGCCGTTGAGGATCAGGGTATCGACCGGGCGGCCGCCGGGATCGAGCTTGACCGCCGCCGGGAAGCCCGCGCCGCCGAGGCCGACGATGCCGGCGTCGCGGATGATCCCGCGCAGCTCCTGTGCGCCCAGTTCGGTAACATCGGACAGTGTGCGTTCGCGTGGCCGCCAGCGTTCCTCGCCGTCGGTCTCGATGATGATACAGACTGCGGACATGCCGGAGGCATGTGGCACCGGGTGGTCGCTGATGGCGGTCACAGTGCCTGAACTGGGCGCATGCAGGGGGGCACAGATGGCGTCACCGGCACGCGCGATGAGCTGTCCCTTGAGTACCTTGTCGCCTACCGCCACCACCGGCTCGGCGGGGCTGCCGATATGCTGTTTGAGCGGCAGGATCAGTGTCGCAGGCAGTTTTGCCGGCTGCACGGGCAGGGCCGTGGCGTCTTTTTTGTGCTCCTTGAGCACTACCCCACCCCTGAACTGGAACAGACGGTGCATCAGTGGGCCCCCGCCGGCTGTGGATCCGGGCCGCTGTCGGTGGGCTGTTCATAGGGTGGCGGAGGTGGGGCCGGCCATTTCCAAGTGTCGAGACTCTGCTTGACGGGCACCATGTCGATGC
Organism: Chromatiales bacterium; assembly: GCA_026999335.1. Taxonomy (GTDB): domain Bacteria; phylum Pseudomonadota; class Gammaproteobacteria; order SZUA-152; family SZUA-152; genus DRQN01. The sequence continues at coordinate 6,188 of JALTPW010000292.1, read as the reverse complement.
AGTCCACCGGACAGGGGGCCACACACAGCTCACAGCCGGTGCATTCGGACTCGATGATCGTGTGCATCTGCTTTGCTGCGCCCAGAATGGCGTCCACCGGGCAGGCCTGGATGCACAGGGTGCAGCCGATGCATATTTCCTCATGGATGTAGGCCACCATCTTGGGTTTTTCTTCGCCGCATTCATCGTCCAGGGGCTTGGGATCACGGCCCAGCAGGTCGGCGAGGCTGACGATCACCGTCTCGCCACCGGGTGGGCAGCGGTTGATGTCCGCTTCATCGCGGGCAATGGCCTCGGCATAGGGGCGGCAGCCGGGATAACCGCACTGGCCACACTGGGTCTGCGGCAGGATGGCATCGATCTTCTCCACCAGCGGGTCGCCTTCCACCTTGTAGCGGATCGCGGCATAGCCCAGCAGCAGGCCGAATAGGATACCGAGGGCGCCCAGGGCAAGGAGAGCGCTGAGCATCAGCCTTTCATCCGTCCGACAAAACTCACAACGGCCATGGGCATCACCCTTTTACCAGCCCGACAAAGCCCATGAAGGCCATCGACATCAGTCCTGCGGTGATCAGGGCGATGGCCGGGCCACGGAAGGCCTCCGGCACATCGGCCACGGTGATGCGCTCACGCATGGCGGCAAACAGGATCAGCACCAGGGAAAAGCCCATCGCGGCGCCGAAGCCGTAGACTGCGGATTCGAGAAAGCCGTGCTGTTGCTGCACGTTGAGCAGGGCCACGCCCAGCACGGCGCAATTGGTGGTGATCAAAGGCAGGAAAATACCCAGCACCTGGTACAGCACCGGGCTGGTCTTGTGCACCACCATTTCGGTGAACTGCACCACCACGGCGATGACGAGGATAAAGCTGATGGTTTGCAGGTATTCCAGCCCCAGTGGGGTGAGCAGGAATTCGTTGACCAGATAGCTGAACACGGCCGACAGGGTGAGCACGAAGGTGGTCGCCATCGCCATGCCGGTGGCGGTCTCCAGCTTGCGCGATACGCCCATGAAGGGGCACAGGCCGAGGAACTTCACCAATACGATGTTGTTCACCAGCACGGTGCTGATCAGGATGAGAGCGTATTCAGTCATGTCGTGTTGCGTGTGATCCGTCGGAGAACAGGCTTGGCGGCGGACAGGGTACAGGTCTCCCTACTGAGACGGAAAGACCAAAATGGCCTAATCATAGACGAGTACATTATATCGTGCAGTTATATACCACTGAGTGCGACATGTTGACGCGATTGTTTTGTGGTTAAACGTGATTGTCCGCTTACCTTTGAGCACCGTCTGTAGGTTGGGGTGAGGAACGAACCCCAACAATGCCGGGTTGGCTTGTTATCCGCTGTTGGGGTTCGTTCCTCACCCCAACCTACCCGTAATCACTGGTTGGCTATTTTACCCGCATGCCGGGCCGGGCGCCGTCGTCCGGGTGCAGGATCCACAGCTCTTCGCCGCCCGAACCGGCGGCCAGCACCATGCCCTCGGAGATGCCGAAGCGCATCTTGCGCGGCGCCAGATTGGCTACCATCACGGTCAGTTTGCCCTCCAGAGTCTCCGGTGCATAGGCGCTCTTGATGCCGGCGAAGACGTTGCGGGTTTCGCCACCGAGGTCGAGGGTCAGGCGCAATAGTTTCTTGGCGCCGTCGACGTGTTCGGCCTTTTCGATACGCGCGATGCGCAGGTCGATCTTGGCGAAATCGTCGAAGGAGATGGTTTCGGCGATGGGGTCGGCCTGTAGCGGGCCGGATTCCACTGCCCCGGTGGCAGGCTCGGTTGCGGTGTGTGCGGCCAATTCATCACGGGTCTGCGCCAGCATGGCGTCGATCTTGTTCTGTTCCACGCGGGTCATCAGTGGCTTGAATCTGTCGATGCGGTGGTCGCTGAGCGGTTGTCCGCAGTCGTGCCAGCCCATGGCGTCGATGTTGAGGAAGTCCTGCACCTCGCCGGCCATTGCCGGCAGCACTGGCTTGAGCCAGGTCATCAGTACGCGGAACAGGTTGATACCGGTGCTGTAGACGTCCTGCGCCTGCTGTGCCGTGTCCTCGGACTTGGCCAGTAGCCACGGTTTTTGCTCGTCGATGTATTGGTTGGCGATGTCGGCCAGGGCCATGATCTCGCGCATGGCGTGGCTGAATTCGCGTTGCTCGTACAGTGCGGCAATTTGTTCACCGGCGGCGACGAAGCGTTGGTAGAGTTCCGCTTCGCTGCATTCGGCGGAGAGCCTGCCGTCGCACTTCTTGCTGATGTAGCCGGCGCAGCGGCTGGCGATGTTGACCATCTTGCCCACCAGATCGGCGTTCACGCGGGCGCTGAAATCGTCGAAGCTGAGATCGATATCGTCGATGCGGCTGCTGAGCTTGGCGGCGAAGTAGTAGCGCAGATATTCCGGGTTGAGGTGATCCAGGTAGGCGCGCGCATTGATGAAGGTGCCGCGCGACTTGGACATTTTTTGCCCGTTTACGGTGAGGAAGCCGTGGGCGAAGATGGCCGTCGGTGTGCGCAGGCCGGCGCCGTGCAGGATGGCGGGCCAGAACAGGGCGTGGAAGTAGATGATGTCTTTGCCGATGAAGTGGTACAGCTCGGCGTCGCTGTCCGGGCTCAAAAAGTCGTCGAAATCCAACTCGTCGTGCTTGTTGCAGAGATGCTTGAAACTGGCGAAATAGCCCATGGGCGCGTCTAGCCACACATAAAAATACTTGTCTTCAGTGCCTGGGATTTTGAAGCCGAAGTAGGGCGCGTCGCGGGAGATGTCCCATTCTTGCAGGCCGGCCTTGAACCACTCGTCGAGCTTGTTGGCCACCTCCGGCTGTAGATGTCCGCCACGGATCCAGTCATGCAGCATGGCCTCAAAATCGGGCAGCTTGAAAAAATAGTGCTCGGATTCCTTTTCGATGGGCGTGGCGCCGGACACCACGGACACCGGATTTTTCAGTTCGGCGGTGGCGTAGGTGGCGCCGCATGCCTCGCAGTTGTCGCCGTACTGATCCTTGGCGCCGCAGCGCGGGCATTCACCCTTGAGAAAACGGTCGGGCAGGAACATCTGCCGCTCCGGATCATAGGCCTGCTTGATGGTGCGCACGGCGATGTGGCCGGCCTCTTGCAGGCGCAGGTAAATATTTTCCGCCAGCTCGCGGTTTTCTTCCGAGTGGGTCGAGTGGTAGTTGTCGAAACCGATGCCGAAGTCGGCGAAGTCGGCCTGATGCTCTTTTTTCATCCGCGCAATCAGCGTCTCCGGCGTAATTCCCTCGCGTTCGGCGCGCAGCATGATGGGGGTGCCATGGGCGTCGTCGGCGCACACGTAGAGGCACTGGTGGCCGCGCATCTTTTGAAAGCGCACCCAGATATCAGTCTGGATGTGTTCCACCATGTGGCCCAGGTGGATGGCGCCGTTGGCGTAGGGCAGGGCGCTGGTGACAAGAATTTTCCTGCACGGGGGGCGGGCAGGTGTGGACGTATCGGAAGTGGTGCTCATGGGATCGTTGGACACTCAGAGGGTGGCGTGGTCGGCAGGGAAGCCGGAATGGCGGTTTATACCGTTATACAAAAGGGAATATTACGATACGCCCCTGAATTGTGTAAACTCGCCGCTCCATTATCCTAGGATTATAGCCCCGGAAAGCGTTCTGTGGGGCGAAACGATACCGATCAGCCCAAGGAGTTCCCATTATGAGCGACGTCACCCGTGAGCAGGTTGAGTCCGCCATCAAGCAATTTATCGATCCCAACCTGGAAAAGGATCTGCTGAGCGCGAAGAGCATCAAGAACATCACCATCGACGCCGGCAAAGTCAGCGTGAACGTGGTGCTGGGTTATCCCGCCAGGGGTTGGCAGGATGAGCTGGCCGCCAAACTGAAGGCGTTGCTGGAGGCCGTCGACGGCGTCTCCGCGGCCACCATCAAGGTCAGCAGCAAGATCGAGCCACACTCGGTGCAGAAGGGCGTCAAGCCCATCCCCGGGGTAAAAAACATTATCGCCATCGCCTCCGGCAAGGGCGGCGTCGGCAAGTCCACCACCGCCGTCAACCTGGCCCTGGCGCTGGCCGCCGAGGGCGCCAGTGTGGGTATCCTCGATGCCGATATTTACGGCCCCAGTCAGCCGCGCATGCTGGGTGTCTCCGACAAGCCGGAATCCAAGGACGGCAAGTCGCTGGAGCCGCTGATGGGCCATGGTATCCAGTCCATGTCCATCGGTTATCTCATCGACGAAGACACACCGATGATCTGGCGCGGCCCGATGGTCACCCAGGCCCTCGAACAGCTGCTCAACGACACCCACTGGCAGGATGTTGATTACCTCATCATCGACCTGCCGCCGGGCACCGGCGACATCCAGCTGACCCTGGCGCAGAAGGTGCCGGTGAGTGGTGCGCTGATCGTCACCACACCACAGGACATCGCCCTGCTGGATGCCCGCAAGGCGCTGAAGATGTTTGAAAAGGTGGATGTGACCGTGCTCGGTATCGTCGAGAACATGAGTATTCATATCTGTTCCCAGTGTGGAAACGAAGAACACATCTTCGGTAAAGGCGGCGGTGCACGCATGTCCGAGGACTACGACGTCGACTTCCTCGGCGCCCTGCCGCTGGACATTCAGATCCGCGAGGAAGTGGATGGCGGCACGCCCACCGTGATCAACGCCCCCGACAGCCGTATCGCGCAGATTTACCGCGAGATCGCTCGCCGCATGGCCGCCCGTCTGGCCCTGCAAGCCAGGGAATTCAGCGCCAAGTTCCCCAATATCGTCATCCAGAACAGCTGATAAGCGGTTGGCTGCGCAAGGGCGCGATGCGATGCAAAGAACAAACGCTGTGTCCTTCGCATCCTTTGCGGTTATTATTTTCACCACAGAGGCGTAGAGATGTAGGGTGGGCACTGCCCACCAACCATGCCCTGTACAAATCTATCCCGGTGGGCGGTGCCCACCCTACGATTGAGGGGGATGTTTTAGTGGGTATCAAATCGGACAACTGGATCCGCCGTATGGCGGCCAGCAGCGGCATGATCGAACCTTTCGAGCCGGGGCAGGTGCGCGAGAGCGACAACGGCCGCATCATTTCCTATGGGACATCCAGTTACGGTTATGACGTGCGCTGTTCCGATGAATTCAAGATTTTTACGAATATCAATTCGGCGGTGGTGGATCCAAAAAACTTCGACGACAACAGTTTCGTTGATGTCAAGTCCGACGTCTGCATCATCCCGCCGAACTCCTTCGCCCTGGCGCGCACGGTGGAATATTTCCGTATCCCCCGTGACGTGCTCACCATCTGCCTTGGCAAGTCCACCTACGCCCGCTGTGGCATCATCGTCAACGTCACGCCGCTGGAACCGGAATGGGAAGGTCATGTGACCCTGGAGTTTTCCAATACCACGCCGCTGCCAGCAAAGATCTACGCCAACGAGGGTGTGGCGCAGATGCTGTTCTTTGGTGGCGATGAAGTGTGTGATATCTCTTACGCCGACCGTGGCGGCAAGTATCAGGGGCAGCGCGGGGTGACCCTACCCAAGGCCTGAGCTTCCGTAGGGCACGTGTGCCCACGCGTCAGCTCAAAACCCCGTCACCGACGTCAACACCGCATTGATCGTACTGCCATCGGCCTTGCGCCGCTCGATGCGCACCGGCAGGTATGCCAGCTTTTCCGCACACCAGAAGGTCGTTTGCAACGGCCCGTTGCTGAGCTGCACACGAAGGGCTTTGTACGTGCCGGAGGGAATGCGAATGGTTTCTGCGCCGAGAATTTCCAGGGTATAGGTCTTGAGCTTGCCGCCATCGGCCACCGGATAATGCAGCCAGCGCTGGCGGGTCGGCAGGTCATGCATCAGGCGTAACTGGAAAAGGAGCTTGTCCACGGTGAGGTCGTCCGTGAGCGACATCTTCCACGGATCGCCGTTGACGGTGTTGGTCAGTTTTCGCTGCGGCCAGTCAAACGTCAACTGGAGGGCGCGGGCTTTTTCGCCGCCGCGGCTGAAATAAGTATATTCCAGTGGCCGCATGTGTCGTCCGTGCCAGATCCACTGACTGCGTTCCACCACCTGTCCGCTGCGCAACAGGCGCGTCACACCGGTGGGGCGGGTAATGGATTCGAAGATGAAACGGTTCGGGCCATCCGGCGTCAGACTGCGGCGGGTCTCGCCGATGGTGATGGGGCCTTTTTTTACATCGTAGATGGCGCTGAAACGGTTG
>JALTPW010000291.1 GCA_026999335.1 Chromatiales bacterium | reverse complement strand
GGAGGATCGGACACAGTCGTGGTACAGCAATCCCTTCAGTGAGGGTGAACACGGCAGGGCCATGAAGCTGATTGCCTGGCTACTCAGAAACCGGGTGAATGAAGTGCGCCTTCTACCCGGAAAGATTTCCGACACCCTGGTCGAAATTCTCGAAACAGTGGAGATTGACTATCGACCGGTTACTGAATCAGTCGCGTTAACCAAAAATGGGATTGGCAGAACCCCTGAGGGAGGAATGCAGCGTGAATAACACTGTCTATTACTGGCAAGCGCTCAATCACGCCCTGGATGCCGAGATGGCCGTGGATGAGTCGGTTATCGTGTTGGGGGAAGACGTGGGACTTTATGGTGGCAGTTACCGTGTGACCGAAGGCTTATATGCCAAATATGGCGAATGGCGACTGCGTGACACACCCATTTCCGAGGGTAGCTTTACCGGCCTTGGCGTAGGTGCGGCCATGGTCGGCCTGCGCCCGGTGGTGGAGATCATGACCATCAATTTCGCGTTACTTGCGCTGGATGCCATTATCAACATGGCGGCCAAGATTCCCTTCATGTCCGGCGGACAGTTTTCCATGCCGCTGGTGGTGCGCATGCCAGGCGGGGTAGCGCGGCAGCTCGCCGCACAGCATTCACAACGCCTGGAACAGACCCTAATGAACGTGCCCGGCTTGCGCATCGCCGTGCCGGCGACCCCGCAGGATGCCTACTGGCAGTTACGCCAGGCGATTAACAGTGATGAACCTGTCGTGTTGTTGGAGCATGAACTGCTTTATTTCAGCAAGGGTGATCTGGACGAGTCAGAGCAAGCACCTCCCATGCACCGTGCCCAGGTGTGTCGGCAGGGTAACGACCTCACCATCGTTACCTATGCACGGATGCGTGATCTCGCCTTGCAAGCGGCGACGCAACTCGCCGAAACGGGTATCGAGGCGGAAGTCATCGATTTGCGCAGCCTGCGTCCCATTGACTGGGATAGCTGTGTGGCATCGCTGGAAAAGACCCACCGTCTGCTGGTGGTGGAAGAAGATTCGGGTTTTTCCGGCGCGGGCGCCGAGATCTCTGCCGGTCTTACCGAGCGCTGTTTCCTGGTCATGGATGCGCCGCCGCAACGCGTGGCGGGAAAGGAGCTACCCATCGCCTATAACGCCGGACTGGAGGCCGCCAGCATTCCTCGGGTTGCCGATATCATCAGTGCCGCTCAACAACTGTGTAATCCCTGAGGAGTCATCGCCGTGCGTGAACCCATTCTGATGCCGACCCTTTCTGATACCATGGAAACAGGCCATCTTATCGACTGGTTAAAACAACCGGGCGACGCGGTAAAAAAGGGCGAAGCCATTGCCGAGGTGGAAACGGACAAGGCGGTCATGGATATTGAAGCCTTTTATGATGGTTATCTGGATGCCCCCCTGGCGGCGGCGGACACGGATATTCCGGTGGGTGCGGTGATCGGTTACATCGTCGATAGGCCGGGTGCGGAAAAAACCACGGCAAAGCAAGAGAAGCAGGAAAAACAAGAAAAGCAGAAAACGGATAAAGCGCCCGTCACCAAGGTTGTCACCAAAAAGGCAGAAACGGAAGTCGGTGTAAAAACACCCCCCCCGACTGTTCAAACATCGACGCAAGCATCGGCTCAGACGGCCAAGGCTCCGGCATCAGTCAAACCAATGCTAACTGACATGTCATCGAGCAAGCACATTCCCGTCTCACCCTATGCATGTGGGATGGCGCGAGAACTGGGCATCGATCTGGCGCGGCTGACAGCAGGGCCAGACGGCAGCATCCGCGCCGTTCAGGTGCTATCGGCCGCACTGGGCAGGACGGAACCGAGTCTCGGCGATGGCCCGGACTATGAACTTCATCCCCTCAGTCCAATGCAGAAGGCCATAGCCAATAACATGATGGCGGCCGCGACGACCCCCACATTTCATGTTAGTGCCCAGTTTCCGCTTGCGCCGCTGATTGCCTTGGCACACGAAGAAGGTTACTCCCTCACCTTGCTGCTGGCTCGCGCCTGTGCATTGACTGTGGAGGCGCATCCGCGTTTCAACGCAGTGTTCACTTCGCAGGGCTTGGCGCAGCGGCAACAAGTCGATGTCGGTATTGCGGTGGATGTGCCCAATGGTCTGGTAACGCCGGTATTGCGCGATGTCGCACGGCGACCCGTCGAGGAACTGTCTAGGAACTGGAACGCGCTGAAGGAGCGAGCGACAGGCAAGCAACACAGCCAACGTCTGACACCACAAGACTACCGCGGGGCAACTTTTTATCTCTCCAATCTTGGCATGTTCAGTAGCGTTGTCCATTTTGATGCTGTTGTTCCCGCCGGTGCCGCGGCGATACTGGCGGTTGCTGCAATACAGGATGGCCTTGTCGAATTCACACTCAGCTGTGATCATCGGGTGGTCTATGGCGCCGATGCGGCACGCTTTATGGAAACACTGGCCCTGTTGCTGGGTGATCCCACAGGTCTTGATGCTGCACCGACCAGCGGCGCTGCGTGAGACGGGCAATATGCCACCGAGCAAGACACACATGAAAACCTGCCAGGTCTGTCGGCATAGCAAGCCGATGAGCCGGTTATTGCCGGCACGACTGGTGCGAGGCGGTGTGTTGAACTTGATCCGTGAGGATTATCCGGACTGGCAGAACGACGGCTACATCTGTTTTACTTGTCTCAATAGCTATCGCACAGAATATGTGCGGCAGTTGATGGAAAAAGATCTGGGTGAACTGGATGAACTTGAACAAGAGGTGGTGGACAGCCTGCAGGACAATGCCCTGCTTTCCGAGAACATCAACGAGGAATATGAACAGTCTCTGACCTTTGGCGATCACATCGCCGATAAGGTGGCGGAGTTTGGCGGCAGCTGGAAATTCATCATCTGGTTCGGTGTCGTCCTTATCATCTGGATCATCATCAATACGGTGTTTATATTTGCCGGCCCCTTTGATCCCTATCCCTTCATTCTGCTCAATCTCATACTTTCACTGCTGGCGGCGATACAGGCGCCGGTCATCATGATGAGTCAGAACCGTCAGGAAGACCGTGACCGCATTCGTGCAGAAAATGATTACCAGGTGAATCTAAAGGCCGAAATGGAAGTCAGACTGATCAGTGAAAAGATCGACCAGTTGTTGCATCAGGAAATGCGACGTTTCATGGAGGTACAGGAGATTCAGATGGAAATGTTGAATGAGTTACATGACAAGGTTCGATGATGTTTTTTAGACTCATTTCCTTTTAAAAGGAGAGGGGATCACCGGTTGCAAGGGCGATTAATTTTGGCCTTAACTGATGACGTATTCACATATCCATAAATTTCAAAAGTAGTAAGGAGAAGGCAATGACTTATGAAAACCAGATGGTTGAATCACACGTTAAAGAATATACATCACGCCTGAAATACATTGATGAACTCATCACGCGCGCAGGTAAAGCGGAAATCCAGAAAGAAGAACATCAATCTAAACTGTCTAATCTGAAACAAGAACGTGAAAAACTGGCTGACCATCTTGACAAGATCCAGGCGTCGTCTGCTGAAGAATGGGCGAAAGAGGGTGGGCCAATGGTCATTTGGGATCTGGTTGCCCAACGTCTGGAAAAACTGATTGAACATATTGAGCAGTCAAAGGAGACAAACAATGAGTGATACGGACAAGCAATATATCCGCTGGTTTTCCAACATAGGTATCGATGATGTGCCTCTGGTTGGCGGCAAGAATGCCTCGTTGGGGGAAATGTATCAAAACCTGCGTTCAGAAGGTGTAAGAATTCCCAATGGATTTGCCATTACCGCAACGGCATATCGTTATGTACTTGATCACAACAATGCCTGGCCGTTATTACATAAGACGCTTGATGGCCTGAACCCGGACAATATTAAGGACTTGCAGGCTCGTGGTGATGCTGCCAGGATGATCATCGATGGCTGTGTATTGCCAGATGACTTGAAAGCGGAAATTTCACAGGGCTACGAGCGATTAAAACAGGAGTACGGTGAGGATCTTTCTGTTGCGGTGCGTTCATCGGCAACGGCAGAAGATTCTCCCGAGGCCTCATTTGCCGGGCAGAATGACACCTATCTCAATATCAGCAGTGTGGATGCACTGCTTGATGCCTACAAGCGCTGTCTGGCCTCCAATTTCACCGACCGTTCTATCCACTACAAATTTGACAATGGTTTTGACTACTTCAAGGTTTATCTCTCCGTTGTCGTGATGAAAATGGTACGTAGTGATCTTGGCGCCAGTGGGGTGATGTTTTCTCTGGACACGGAAACCGGTTTTAGAGATGTCGTTTTCATTAATGGTGCGTTGGGCCTGGGTGAAAATGTCGTGCAAGGAACCATTGACCCCGACAGTTTCTATGTCCACAAGCCCACCTTCGTCAAAGATTATCGCGCGGTACTGAAACGCAGGTTGGGCACGAAAGAAAAGAAGATGGTTTTCACCAAGACGCTCAACACCGGAAATATTGCAGTTGAATATACCCGCAACATCGATACCAGTCTTGAAGAAAGAGATCATTTTTGCATAACTGATGACGACGTTATGGTGCTGACCGATTATGCCATCCGTGTAGAAAACCACTATTCAACGAGTGCCGGCTTCTACAAACCCATGGATATGGAGTGGGCAAAGGATGGACTCGATGGACAGCTGTATATGGTACAGGCGAGGCCCGAGACCGTTGCCTCACAAAAAAAGGGGAACGTGCTTGAAATTTATCATCTGAATGAGAGGTCACGCGTTATTTTGCAAGGCCGTGCCGTTGGCACCAAGATTGGAACTGGCAAGGTGCGAGTGATCGACGATGTTAGGCGTTTAGGTG
>JALTPW010000290.1 GCA_026999335.1 Chromatiales bacterium | reverse complement strand
GTCTGGAACTTCCAATCGTACCATGCTAGGTACGCTAGCGAAGGTACAACCTGCGTCTTGAGCCATCTGGCCTTTCGCTCGACTACCGGCTCTTTAAGATTTTTCTGTTCCTGGTAAAACATTTCGCAAGCACTTGGTGCTTGTCCCATTAAGTACTCGTACCATTCGGTACGAATCGTGAATTTTTGGTTCATTGTCTGTGCAATAGAATATCCGTTCGCTAAGGCTTTAACGGCTTTGGCGGCATCCCTCTGCCGAAATTCTACTTCGACACGATTCAATGGGCCTGGGATGCCTAATTGTAGGGCTTTGTCATATGCCCTGACAATGCCTTTGCGGGCACGTTTCTTCATATTGCCGATGTAAACTGTCTGGGGCCGCTTGTCACGGCCCGAAATAACGGTGATCTCTGGGGCAATACGGGGTGTGATAACGGGGAAAAAGATGAACGGATCGCTTTCAAGCACACGATGTAGAATAAATTGGTTTACGGTCATGCAGAGGTCAAGCCGGGTGGCGTTGACGGCAGGTAAATTTTGCACATACGCGCAGGATTCAGGGTTTATCTCTAGATTCGCGCAGGCTTGGCCTGACAGAATATAGAGCGTTTTGTCGGTGTTGGGGTTGCCGTGGTATTTTAGCATTCCTGAATCGAACTCGATGCAGTAGGAATAATATGGCAGGCGCGATTTTATGGCCCGGCCCGATGTCTCCCAGCCGATGATTCCGGATGATGTTGAAAATTGCAGATAATCTATGCGATACTCAACATGGACAGGCTCTGTGAAGCTGAACTCTGATGGACTATTATGAGCTTTCATGGTTCTTTACCCCCTGATGGGGGGGTACGTATTACTATACGTACCCCCCGGCTCTAATGGTCTGGAAAGAAATAGACATGTTCACATGATCGGCACTGTGACGCAAGTTGCTCCCGATTGTCCATGAGGATATACATGATAGGGCGAAGCGTGCCTTCGCAATCGAGCTTGGAGCAACGCGGTTCTTGGAAAAATCGAAACTTGTAGCCAACGTTCCTGTCCGGCGCGAATCTGAGAGTAATTATGATCGTGTCTCTCTCATCGAAAACGGTCACTTTGCTCATGATGACTCCCCTTTTGTAGTTCGATGGTCGAGGTACATGATATAGACGGGCTGGGTCTTATCATCATTGTAGTACTTGTTCTTGAAAATCAGGATTTTAACCCTGCCCCAGCTACCGGAGAGATACTTCTCTCCGGTTTTTGCGCTTTCGTGTAGCCAAAGTCCACTAATTTTTATCATGGGCTTGGGCTTCCTCAAATAGATAACAAACTTGGTAAACTTGCGTTGTGCCGACGTAGCCGGCTTCCAACCAGGTTTCGAATATCTGCCCTCGATCTTCGATCCAGCTGTCGCGCCGAATGGCGTAGCGTTGTGGATCACACTCAATGCGGAAGCCAGGTAGGCTTTCCCCACTATATCGCATAAAGCGCAAAATTGTTTCATAGGAGATCATGTCGCGTTTGTTATTCATAGGGATATCCTTCTTTCTTAATTATTTTATACATTGTGTGGATAAAAAATGGATCGAGACGATAAGTATCGGCCCCGGCGCGCACGATGAATTTCATGTTAATCAACAGGCGAATCGCCGCGTAATGCGTTGATCGGGGCACACTAAACTGTCGTTGCAGAGGCAAAAGGCGCACTGTGTCCCCCTGCCCTGCTCGGCTTATTTCGTCCATAGCGTACTGCAAATAGTATAGCTCTAATCTCATATCACTTCCCTTCTCTATATATACGATACAACTAGTGTAGCATATGGAGACTTTTCCTGTCAAGTGATATTTTTACAAAATATGCACACGTGGGGTAGCGAGCCAAAAAACCCGTGGGGGTTTTTTGGCGGGTAATAGCTTGGGGTTGGCTGTCGCTGTCAAGGTCATGCAATTGCTTCGCAATTGTGCTTCGCAACCTTGACAGCTTTAGAATCGGTCTGATGTCCGTTATGCGGTTTCTTTTGTGAATGTGATGTTATCGATCCATGCCATGGTGTTCGCTGGTGTAGGCGATGGCGGATTGAGGGACAAGGCCATGAGACAATCAATATAGCGCACGTTTTGTCCGGCTAACGTGCCGCCCCAGACCGTCCATGTGCTCTGGATGCCATCGTTGGCCGAAGACTGCAATTGAGAGACGACGTTTAGCTGATTGTCCCTGAGCGTTAGGGTGCGATTAACCACATTAGATGTTCCATAGCGATAGAAGAAATATTCGAAGCTAGCGTTTGACACATTGTAGCTAGCAAGCAGATCGACTCTGATCGTCGTGGTGAATCCTTCCTTACCGTCTCCAAAAGTGCCATAAGCCATCTTGGCTGATGGAGTTGGATTACCTTGCTGTATACTCTGTAGCTCGTAATTCTCTACAATTGTCGCCAGCGAAGGAGGCAGAGCATACACAGAAAAATCGTTGCTTTGCAGTTGATCGAATGTCACCACAATAGTTCTAGTGGCAACGCAGGGGCAATCTGTGACACCGTTTTCAGCTAATACAAAACTATTGCCGAGGCTATCTAAAAACGATAGCCAGTTCTTGAACAGGCCAAGGTCACTGGCGAGGATGCTTCTTACAATTTCCTCATTGGAAGGTGCAAAATTGCAATTATCAAGTGACTGGATGAAATTCTGTTGCGTGACATCTGCGCCGGTGAGCGCGTCTTTCATGCAACAGATGACAGCTTCTAGTGCCTGCTCATCATCCATCGCCTGTACTGCGATGGCATTGATGTAGCTGATGCCGGCCTGAAGCAGTGCTGGGATGATTGCGCTAGCGGACGAAAGCACAAGCGTAGTGATGATGCTATCGCCTAACATTCGCTTCGCAGTTGCCGTCCAATTCATGGCGTATGACTTCACATACAAGTTACAAGCCATGCACAGCGCGTCAATGCGCTGTTGCGAGCCATCGCCGTCGTAGAAGTCAGTCGGCGTGTTGGGGTTTAGCTCTGTTATGCCACCGAGGTTGTAACGGTCTTGCATTGCCTCTAAGGCATTGCTGACCGCCTGCTCATAGCTAAATTCGATCTGCCATGGATTGATGTCTATACAGTTCATGAGTGCTTCCTCTAATTCGCTGGCCATGGTTCCTAGTTCTGCTGGCGAGCATGGACAATTGCTCCATCGCGTTTTCCATGCCATGTAGGCCACGTTGGATTGTAGCCAGGCAACCTGAAAATCGCTCAGGCAATATAGTCTGAACCGGTTTGGGTGATAGCTTGATAACGTATCCCAATTGTAGGTGATGGCACGCCAGCGTTTTTTGAGTAGGCTGTAGTTCTCGGATGAGGGTTGCATAGCACATTACCTTGCGACGATGTACCACACTACTTGCAGTGACAACGGTACATTGTTGTGCGCTTCACCGCCACCGGCAGGCTGGTTTGTTGCCGCTGTAGATCCGGTCTGGGTAATGGTAGGAAGCACAAACGAAACAGGCTCTGGGCCAGGGGCGGCTACTAGTGGCGTATCAAATACTGTGTTATCGCTATGGGTGTGCGGGTTTTGGATGTGGGTATGTGATGGCATCTGTGCTTCGGTTAATGTGACGGTATTTTCGCCATCAAGCCCGCCGATATCTGCAAGGTTCGCGGCCCCTTGCACAAACGTATCACGCATATCGGGTAGATTGATGTTACCGCCAGACAGCCACTGAGTTGGAACAGCGGCCGCCAGCAGAGGATAATCTGACTGTAATACGCTTTGTCCGGCTAGCACAAGATAGCTATCATCGTTGATGATAGCCACGCTGGGAAATATGCTTCCGATGCTAGTGTTCATCATGAGTTGTGCCTCCGCTTGCTCTATATATTCTAGAATGGTTATGTAGAGTGCATCAGATATTGGAGCAATTGGATTCTGCCAAAGCCATCGCATCCGGATTACGTGGCAGGCACTCAAAAGTAAGAGATTAGATGCCTGCGTTAAGGTGACGGATTGTAAATAGCCACCATCGGCAAGGATGGCGGCTAGTTTCTGGGCATCAAGATATGGCGTTTTAGCCATTATTGTTCTTTGCGGATATGCGTTTCCCGACAATTAGCCCGTTTCCGTTCGGGTTGTCTGATATTTTTTCACCATCGGATATGACAAAATACCCAGTGTCACCGAAATTGCCCGCATATGTCGTAAGGGCAGGATTCTTCACATCGACCTGGTTCGCCGCTTCCCCTGCCGAACCCACAAATATTGACGGGATGGGCGATGGTATTTTGAAATTACCCTTCTTGTTCTTTCCAAGAATTTGATAGGTAATCGAGGCTTTATCTTCAAGCTCGACCCCCGTCGGCGGGTATACGATTGAATCTTCGTATTGGATTTCCTTCAGTGATGTTCCAACAATCGCACATTGCGTGACTGTACCGAACGCAGTCACAATCGCCGTTCTGGCCGTCTGTGCTGTCTCAAAATCAGGTACAGTGGCCGGGTCACAAACGAAGGTATATGTGCCCTTATTCCCTCCGTTGTCTACTACCGATATTGTCACCTCGAATCCTTCCAGGACGAGTGCCATTTTTTTCTCCTTGCGTTTATATGCTTACATTGTAAGCATATAGTGTTATGCGTTAGCTGTCAACTCGATCAAAAAAACGCCCGGAGGCGTTATGAATTGAGTTTTCGGATTTTCTCGGCGTGCCTAGCCACTAGCCGATTAATCTCGTCCAGATATGATGTCTGGAACTTCCAATCGTACCATGCTAGGTACGCTAGCGAAGGTACAACCTGCGTCTTGAGCCATCTGGCCTTTCGCTCGACTACCGGCTCTTTAAGATTTTTCTGTTCCTGGTAAAACATTTCGC
>JALTPW010000289.1 GCA_026999335.1 Chromatiales bacterium | reverse complement strand
TAGAACTCCAGCTCAGCGTAAAATTCCGGGTCAGCCTCATCACTGAGCAGGGCGATATCCTCCAGCGCGGCGAGGCTGTCCACTGCGGGTGATACCTGCCACAGGCTGACGGTCAGGATCGCTACCGTGGCGGCCACGGCCAGACCGCTGGCAGGCAGCAACCAGACTGGACGGCGAGATCGGCCGGCAGCAGTCAAGGCCTCGCGACGGACAACACCCAGGCGTGTCCGCGTAGCACCGTCGATCCGCTGTTCCGCCTCGTCCAAGGTGATCTTGGTTTGTCGCAAAAAACCATCCTGCTGGTCGTTCATGGCCAGTGATCCTCCAGTTTGCCACGCAGTGTCTGCACCGCACGGGAATAATGTGTCTTGACGCTGCCGGCGCTGATACCCATGGCGCAAGCCGTGTCGGTAATGCTCAACCCTTCCCATTGACGCAGCAGAAAGGCCTGCTGCTGGCGCAGGGGCAACGCATGCAGGGCGGCGTCCAGGGCGTCGATGGCATGCTGCGAAGCCAAGTGCCCTTCCGGGCCGGGGGCGTGGCTGGCAATGGTAGTCTCCAGCGGATCGCCCAGTCTCTCCTCATCCATCGAGCCCTTGGTAAAACCCAGCCACTGCCGCCAGCGATTGCGCACCTGACTACGCCGGTACCAATCACGGATCGCACTTTGCATAATGCGCTGAAACAGGGGCCCCCATTCCGCCTCTGGGCGGCCGGCATAGCGCTTCACCAGGCGCAACATGGCATCCTGCACGATATCCAGGGCATCCTCACGATTGCTGGTAGCAATCCAGGCCATGCGATAGGCCCGACATTCCACACCGGCGAGAAAATGATCCATTGCCTGCGTTGATTCCAGCCTGTGTCTCCATCGACTCGTACCTCCGACCATTCTGACCGCAGGGGACAATAGCTGTCTACGGCATTCCGTATCCTGACTATGTTTCCATTACCTGTACTTAACGCAGCAGCCGATCATTGGTTGACAAAGGAGTGTAAAATCGCGCTTGCAGGATCAGGAAGAGATAAAACATGAGCACACAAAAACAGGCATTCGCCGAACGACTCAATGACGCCTTGGACAACATCCGTTTTCCTGCGCTGGGTAATGGCCGCCTGAGTCGCTTGTCCGAGCTACTCGGCACCCGGCAACTGGAAACCGACCGCTGGCTGAAGGGCGTGGACTTTCCCCCCACCTCAGTACTCATCAAACTAGCCGAATTGACCCAGACGCGATCCAACTGGCTGCTTTCCGGCCAGGGTGCACCCTTTGAGCCGGGCAGACACCCGCGTGGTATCGGTAAGATTCCACCGGCGACGGGCAAAGAGAAACTCAGCAAGGAAGCCCTGGAGCTGGGACTGAAATGGATGAAACTACCGCGACAGCAACGCCAGGCCATTGCACGGGTGGTGGAGGAGCTGGTGGGAGATGGCAGTTGAGTGTTAAAAACCCCTGCGAAGATTGAGGCGATTTTAACGGTAGGAGCGGGCCATGCCCGCGATGGCCCGCTATGGTTATGATATTGTGGGAGCGCCTTTAGCGATAGCCCGGCTGATGAAAAACTGTCGCGCCTAAAGGCATT
Source organism: Chromatiales bacterium (assembly GCA_026999335.1). Taxonomy (GTDB): domain Bacteria; phylum Pseudomonadota; class Gammaproteobacteria; order SZUA-152; family SZUA-152; genus DRQN01. The sequence goes on along the minus strand of JALTPW010000289.1, from coordinate 3,259 downwards.
CCTACAAGCGTGTTGGTGAAGTACAGAAACCATCGCGGGCATGGCCCGCTCCTACGATCTCAAGATCGTCAAAAACGCATCACCAGACCGACCGTCATATCCGCCTGCATCAGCGATGAAGCGCCACTAACAGCAATGCTGCAAGCACCCCCGCCGCAAAACAAACTACCGCTGTAATAGTTAAAGGGTAGCAGCAGCCGGCCCTGCAGGTTCAGACCGAGATACTTGCTGAACATCACCTCCATGCCCAGGCCGAAATGCATGGAAAACCGGGTTTCGCTGGAATAGCTCGAATCGCGCGGTGAAAAATGGGTGACACCAAAGGTGCCCATACCATAGGTCTGTATCCTTCCCTCGTTGATCACCTTGGTGCCTCCGAGCTGGTAGTGATCCACGCGCATGTCGAACAGGTCTCGGCTCACACCGGTGAGATCAGCCTTTTCCTCCACCGTCGTGTCGTAGGTGGAGAAAGAGAATCGCATCCAGGTAGTGCGGCTGCCACGGTAAGGCAGATCCACATTGACGCCGTAGTCCGCAGTTTCCTTGATGTGCAGTCGACCGTCACGGGTGTTGGCCGTGCCGCCGAATACCCAGCCGGTAAAAGGAGTGATGGTCAACCTTTCCTGTGCAGCCAAGGCCGGCGCGCACAGCACCAACAGCATGCCAAAAACCAGCGGCAACCAGCTAAATTTTCCCATCTTCGGCCGCCTGCTCCTTTTGCTGTAAGGCCCACATATCCGCATAGCGCCCCTGCGCCGTCAAAAGTTCCTGGTGTGTACCTCGCTCGATGATGCGCCCGGCATCCATCACCAGGATTTGTTCGGCATCGATGATGGTGGACAGACGATGGGCGATGACCAGGGTGGTGTGGCCACGGCTGGCCTGTTTGAGAGCATCGAGGATGGCCTGTTCGGCGTGGCTGTCCAGGGCCGAGGTGGCCTCATCGAAGATGAGGATCTGCGGCCGCTTGAGAACGGCACGGGCGATGGCGACACGTTGCTTCTCGCCACCGGAGAGTTTCAGGCCGCGCTCACCGACACGGGTATCGTAACCCTCGGGCAGAGCGCTGACGAAGTCATGCAGCTGCGCCAGCCGCGCCGCTTCGATGATCTCTGTGTGGCTGGCGTCCGGACGGGCGTAGCGCAGGTTGTATTCGATGCTCTCATTAAACAGCACCGTATCTTGCGGCACGATACCAATCGCAGCACGCAAGCTGGCCTGGGTCGCATCGCGAATGTCCTGGCCATCGATGAGAATGCGTCCACCGGTCACATCGTAAAAGCGAAACAACAGCCGCGCGAGGGTGGATTTGCCCGCCCCGCTGTGGCCCACCACGGCCAGCTTCTGCCCCGGTGGGATGGTAAAATCGACATCATGAAGAATGGATCGTTCGGGCTGATAGGCGAAGCCCACATGTTCAAAGCGCACCTCGCCACGGCTGACCTTCAACTCGCGGGCATTGGCTTTATCGGTGATTTCCGGCTGCTCGTCGAGCAATTTCACCAGTTGATCCATGTCGGTAAACGAATGACGCATCTGTCGATACACCATACCGAGAAAGCCCAGCGGCATGAACAACTGTAGCAGGAAAGCATTCACCAACACGAAATCGCCAATGCTCATCTGCCCGTCGATGACCTCGGCAACGGCAACAAACATCACCACCGTCACCCCCACGGCGATGATCGCCGCCTGGCCGAAATTCAGCGCGGAAATGGAGGCCTGGCTCTTGACCGCATTGGCCTCCCACTGGTCGAGAGTACGGTCGTTGCGCTCGATCTCCAGTTGCTCATTGCCGAAGTATTTTACCGTCTCATAATTTATCAGACTTTCAATGGCCTGGTTACTGGCCTCCGATTCAAAACGGTTCATGGCCAGACGGTATTCCAGACGCCAGTTGATCATGGCGAAGGTAAAGGCGATATAGGCCGCCACACTGGCAAAAATCACCAGGGCGAACACCGCATCGTATTGACTCAACAGAATGCCGCCAACCAGGATGAACTCCACCGCCACCGGCAAAATACTGAAGGCCATGTAATTGAGAATGGTACTGAGGCTGGCGGCGCCGCGCGCGAGATCACGCGAGATGGCGCCGGTCTTGCGCTCCAGGTGAAAACGCAACGACAGGCGGTGCAGATGCTCCAAGGTGCGCAGGGTCAGACGGCGCATGGCACGGTATCGCACCCGGGTGAACAACACGTCGCGCAGCTCGCCGAACAGGGAACTGCCCAATTTGGCCAGGCCGTAGGCCAGCAGCAGGCCCAACGGAAAGGCGATGAGAACCTGATCCGTGCTCACGTCCAGTTGATCCACCAGCCCCTTGAGAGCCAGCGGCACACCCACACCTGCCACCTTGGCCAAAACCAGGCAACCCAGCGCCAGCAACACCCGGCCGCGGTATTCCCACAGATAGGGCAGCAGGGCGCGAATATTGGCCCAGTCATTGCGGTTAGCACTGGGGGCTGCCGTGTAACTGTAGTGTGCGGACATACGATAAACCCTATTTTTTAAGTAGTTATTGCCTTGCACAGGCTGGGCGCCACTATAGATCCCGTTTCTCCCAATTGCACTCACGGACTGCAAAAAAAACTAAATCTGGCCTCGCAGACGCCGATAGGAGTGGCAGCCGCACCAATCCGCTACGAGCAGAGATACTCCAACGATGGACATGCCCCGACTTCGGCCCGTGTCCATCCCCTGAAAAAAATGAACACGTGATCACCAAGCTACACATATTGGCCCTGCCCCTGCTGTTTTCCGCCGCCCTGCCTCTTGCCTCGGCACAGAGCAAGGCCGGCGGCGAGGCTCAGTATGAACGTGGAGAAAAATTGTTCACAACTTACTGCGCCCGCTGTCACGGTAAGCATGCCGATGGCGAGGGCCGCATGGTCAAACGACTGTATCGCAAGCTGAAAACCCAGCTGCCCAGCAATTTTACCTTGGGTATTTATGCAGATCGTCCAGCGGAATATCTGCGCAAAATTATTACCTATGGCGGTGAAAATAATGCCATGAGCAAATATATGCCGCCCTTTGGTGAAGAATTGTCAGACGAAAATATCGATGACCTGGTGCACCTCATCAAGAAGATACCGGAAAAACACATCAGGACGATCAACCCGTAGACGACCCCTGGACAGAGATCCATTACATGAAACAAATAAGCCACAGTGCATTGCAGAGGAACCCATCGTGTTAGAGACTCTCGTAAAAGGCCTGTCCCATATCGGCTGGCGCACCAAGATACTCAGCCTGT
>JALTPW010000288.1 GCA_026999335.1 Chromatiales bacterium | reverse complement strand
AGATCTTTTTACCCGGTTATGTTCGTCAGAAAATCATAAACCTTGTATTTTGATCTCTCTTTTTTGTTTTTCAAGCTTAATGACTGATTTTTATGTATTTTTTCGTCGAAGCAAAGGAACTACACCCTTACGAGATAGACGCCTCCGGGCACATGGAGCCTGAGTTTTCTGGTCATGGTATGGCAGTTATACAATAACGCAAGCCTGACCCCATATTTGTGACCCCATATTTTTACATATTTTTATATTTTTGTTGTCCACGATATCGTGGCACTAAAAGTTGTCTACGATGTCCTGGCACTTATCACCTAGTATCAACACTTGAAAGAAATTCATCCATAGCCTTATTGAATTCCTCAGCCCTCTCCCAAAACATCAAATGCTTTCCCATATAAACAGCAGTAGCCGAAGGAGTATTCGACTTAATCCATTTATCTGCCACCTCTCTGATTTCATCTCGCACTACATACAACAGGGGTATTTTCCCGTCTAGCGCAATTAGGTCTTTACTGTAGTCAAGATAAAAACCAGTGGCATTTTGTATTGAAGCAACACTACTGGATGTGTTGCTGGCGATTTTTGATAGCCAGGCAATATTTTCAGGTGTTGGATCTTCAAGCATCCATTTAGAAAATTCCCTAACTACATTTTCACGATCTTCGATGATTCCTACGGTAAATGATTGCGCATATCCATCGGAATCGTCGTTTAAATACCAGACCCACTCATCACGTGAGGCTCCCGAAACATCCGGCCCAGTATCAATCATAATCATCGCTTTGATTTTTTTTGATCCAAACTGATTCAAATACGCTAATTGCTCTGTGACTCCATATGACCAACCCGCTAAAATGACTTTATCCAAGGCTAGCTTTTCAAGCATTAGAGCTAAATCTCGTGCGTGTTGTTGATATGTGTGTCCTTCTATTGGTTTGGATGATTTACCTTGACCGCGAGGGTCATAAGCCAACGCTCGGTATTTCGTAGAGCCCTTAAAGTGCGCAAGTTGATGTTTAAAAACCTCCGTTGACATCATCCAACCGGGAATAAATATAATTGTTGTATCACCGCTTCCAACTTGCTCGTAGTATATGGTGAGATCTTCGCTTAGCTTAACTTCTTCTGCTCCTGCGCTATTAACAAAAAATCCTAAGCCAGAAAAAATAATTATCAAGAATTTTAGCATTTTTTTCCATTCCAAATATTTTCCCTGGCGTTTTACAGTATAACCAGGCTAAAGATGGGGTACCTTTGTCTAACGCCTTGCTCATGACTATTTGACACGTTATTTGTCATGCCTATTTACGCCCATCTGCTTTACCATAAATTCATCCTATCTCGTAAACCCTATTATGGCTCGATAACAACGCGAAACGAAGCCAT
>JALTPW010000287.1 GCA_026999335.1 Chromatiales bacterium | reverse complement strand
GGAGTTGAAAAATGCAACACAAGCGATGGCCCGATATTATCAAATGGCTGGCACTGGGCGTGATGTTAATCGCTGTAGCGGCCTGCAAGGAATCGAATTTTAATTTTGGAGGAAAGACCATGGTGGATGCGAGCAAGGTCTACATAGATGAAGGTGTCATCAAACTGGCCAAGGCGGTTCAGAAAGGCAAGACCAAACAGATCAAGGCGCTGATTGCCGAGGGGGTGGATCCCAACGCCCGGACTGAAAAAGAGGGCTACAACCTGCTGATCTGGGCTTTGCTCAACCGCAGCAAAAAAGGCCTGGTGGCCCTGCTGGAGGCCGGGGCCGATCCGGCGGTGCCTAATAACGAAGGCCGAACAATTCTGCACATGGCGGCCATGGCCAATGACCCGAGTTATCTGACCCTCCTGTTGGAGCACGGTGTAGATCCTAACTTGCGAGGCAAGGCCGGCAGGTCAGCACTTTGGGATGCCATCGGTGAGGAAGAACAGTTCAAGGCCCTGCTTGCCGCCGGTGCTGATCCCAATGCGAGGAGTAACCCTGTCAGGGAAGGTAGCTTGGGAGACACCATCTTACATTATGCGGCATCGACCGACAGCTATGAACGTGTACTGGATCTGTTGGCGGTCGGGGCCGACCCGAATGCCCACGATGGAAGGGGCGACACCTTTCAACCATCTCTTTTTATGATGTCCGAAGAGATCATGACGGCCGAGGGCAAAGCAGAGCGGGAACAAATCCGTACTTGGCTGCGGGAACGTAATATCCCGGTTGAGGATGGACGATAATCATGGCCAGTGAACACGAATTAATGCAGCAGCGCCAGATGTTTGACCTCTCCGAAGCCGTTTATGACCCGGCGCAACAAACCGTTGGAGACTGGACGCGCTTGACCGACGATGAGCTGCGCGCGGCAGAAATTGAACCCGATACTTTGATTGATGAGGATACCGGCCTCAAGTCCGGCCTCTACAAAAACAGCGACGGGCAATATGTGCTGGCTTATGCGGGTACCGAGACCTTCAAAGATGTGATGGTCGATATCAAACAGGCATTGGGGTTTAACACAAAGCAATATGAACAGGGCGCAGAACTTGCGAAGAAAGCGAACAAAGCCTTCGGCGACAAACTGAGCTTCACCGGCCACTCCCTGGGCGGCGCCCTGGCCACCCAGGCTTCAGCAAAGACCGGCCGCCCCGCCATTGTTTACAACCCCGCCGGCCTGCACGACAACACCCTGAAACGAAACGAGGTAGACCCCGACGCCTTCAAAAAACAGGCCGACGCCGGTTTGGTCAGGCGCGTGGTGGTCAAGGGCGAGGCGCTGGATACCGTGCAGGAACTTGAGATGAAGCCATCAACCACCGTTGCGGCCAGCGTGC
>JALTPW010000286.1 GCA_026999335.1 Chromatiales bacterium | reverse complement strand
CGATAGTGCTTACAATATCCTCAAGATTTGCATATCTGTACCTGACTCCTCCCGAGCGATCGCGCACCTCACGCCGTTTCGGAATTGGCGGGCATTTTGCCTGGAATTGTGAAAGGGCGGCAAAATAAGCACGTTGTGCTTCTTCTGCCTGAATTTTTTCGCGCAATGCGATAAGCCGTTCCAGTGCGCTTATATCGGCACCGGATTCAACGGCTCTCATGAGAATTGCATCCGCATCGAGCGGCGCAGGGACATTGTCTGTCATTTTTCAAACTCCGATTCGGCCCGAGCCAACGCATTTTCAGACGCTTGTCCGTGGCGGTATTGTCTGTACCACCGCCACAGCAGACGGCCGGCCTGTTCATACGATCCATCGCGGCAGGCATCGAAAATCAGCCGCGCGTCCTGGTCGCTCATCTCCATGATTGCCTCGATCATTCCCTCGGCGCCGAGTTCGTCGATCAGATCGTCAAGCTCGTCCTCCACCAGCTCGACGGCGCGTTCCAGGATTCGTTCGCGCCGCGCCTGCCTGGCTTCATATTTTGCCAGGTCGATTGGGAATGAATCAGACACCGGAACCTCCTAGCCAATCGGATAGTTTTTTGTATTGACGAATCATCGTTTGTTTCGGGCTCATTCTTGGACGAATTTGCAAGGCTGCGGCCGAGTTCGCCGGCAACATTCTGTCACCGACCTTGATCCAGGCGGCATGCCCGAGAAACTGGACGGGAAGCCATTTGCCGGCCCGGGTCAACACTGCGACATGGGACAGCTCCTTGCCCCTTGACCTTCCTCGTCCGGCACATCGTAGGGCCATGTGAGGTGTCCCATGACGGGCCTTGCAGCACCGCGATCCATCGACCATGAACGCGGTGAACCCGCAGAAATAACCTATCCAATCAGCCATATTGCCACCTCGAAGAGCGCCCAGTAGAGCAGCCCCACGACAGTCAAAAGAACCAGCGCCTCGCGCCAGAAGGGCTCCGTCTTGTAGTGGTCCTCCTTGCGCCGGCGGGACATGTATCTTGCAAGCCGGCGCTCGTTGCGCTCGGCTTCCTCTGCGGCCCGCTGGAGTTCTGAAGATGGTCGGTACATGAGCATATCCCCATATTTGTGCTATCCTTGCGACAAGACTAGACATTAATCGCGGGAGTGTCAAGACAATGAGCCCAAAAAAGTCACGTCGGGAACTCATGGAGGAATGGAGAGAAAAAAGGAAGAAAATCATGGAGTTACTGGACTCAGGCATGGGGGTCAAAGAGATCAGTGAAAAATTCGGCCTTACACGACAGAGGATCTACCAGATCCGTGACTACGAGAGACGCCAGCGCGAGGCTGGGGACAGTAGCGCGACTGCGCCATGATCTCGGGCAGTGTCACGACTAC
>JALTPW010000285.1 GCA_026999335.1 Chromatiales bacterium | reverse complement strand
TACCGCCACGGTGACGGTAACAGTTACTGCAGTTAATGATGCCCCGGTTGGCAACAATGATACAGCCTCGACCGCAGAAGACACCACGGTGTCCAACATCGATGTGCTGGGCAATGATACCGATGTGGATGGTGACACGCTGACTGTCTCAGGCACGCCGACAGCGGCCAATGGCACGGTGACGGTTAATCCTGATGGCAGCCTCAACTACACACCAAACGCCAACTTCAACGGCACTGATACCATTACCTATACCGTGAGCGATGGGTCGCTGACTGATACCGCCACAGTGACGGTAACTGTTACTGCAGTTAATGATGCGCCGGTTGGCAGCAATGATACAGCTTCAACGTCTGAAGACACCACGGTATCCAACATCGATGTGCTGGGCAATGATACCGATGTTGATGGTGACACGCTTTCTGTCTCAGGCACCCCGACAGCTACCAATGGTACCGTAACGGTTAACCCTGATGGTAGTCTCAACTACACGCCCAATGCCAACTTCAACGGCACTGATACCATTACCTATACGGTGACTGATGGATCGCTGACTGATACAGCCACGGTGACGGTAACAGTAACAGCGGTTAATGATGCGCCGGTTGGCAACAATGATACGGCCAGCACCAATGAAGACACCACGGTATCCAACATCGATGTGCTGGGCAATGATACCGATGTTGATGGCGATACCCTCAATGTGAGCGGCACCCCAACAGCGGCCAATGGTACCGTAACGGTTAATCCTGACGGTAGTCTCAACTACACGCCCAATGCCAACTTCAATGGTACCGATACCATCACCTATACCGTGACCGATGGGTCTTTGACGGATACAGCCACTGTGACTGTTACGGTTACTGCAGTTAATGACGCACCGGTTGCCAACAATGACACTGCTTCAGGCTCTGAAGATACCCCGATCAACAATATCGATGTGCTGGGCAATGATACTGATGTTGACGGTGATACGCTGACTGTCTCGGGCACTCCGACAGCGGCCAATGGTACCGTAACGGTTAATCCTGATGGTAGTCTCAACTACACGCCCGATGCCAACTTCAATGGTACTGATACCATTACCTATACCGTGAGCGATGGTTCACTGACCGATACAGCCACTGTGACTGTTACGGTGACAGCAGTTAATGATGCCCCGGTTGGCAACAATGATACAGCCTCGACCGCAGAAGACACCACGGTGTCCAATATCGACGTCCTGGGCAATGATACCGATGTTGATGGTGACACGCTGACTGTCTCAGGTACCCCAACGGCGGCCAATGGGTCGGTGACGGTTAATCCTGATGGTAGTCTCAACTACACGCCCAATGCCAACTTCAATGGCACTGATACCATTACCTATACCGTGAGCGATGGTTCAC
>JALTPW010000284.1 GCA_026999335.1 Chromatiales bacterium | reverse complement strand
AGCGCTATCTGTTCTACGTGGTGGGCCCCGAGGGCGGCACCGAAGGTGTCAAACGCGACCCCTATGCCCGCGATCTGACCGACAACCCCGCCTGGCCCGACTGCCAGTGCCTGCTCTGTGACCCGGATCGCTTCCTTTGGCACGATGCAGGCTACCGTACACCGCCCTATCACGAACTGATCATCTATCAATTACATATCGGCACCTGGTTCATCCCCAAGGGTAAAGACAAAGGCACTTTTCTCGACGTGATGGAACAGCTGCCCTATCTTGAATCCCTGGGCATCAATGCCATTCAGCCCCTGCCGGTAGTGGAATTTCCCACCATGTTCAGCCTCGGTTACAACGGCGTGGACTATTTCTCGCCCGAGACCGACTACGGTGTGCAAAAGGATGACCCGGCATTAGACGAGCACCTGCAAGCCGCCAACGCACTGTTGCGACAGGTGGATCCATCATTGACACCCTACACCCGCCAGGATATCGAGGGCACCGCCAACCAATTACGACTGCTGGTGGATCTCTGTCATCTGCACGGCATCGCTGTGATCCTGGATGTCGTGTACAACCATGCCGGCGGCAGTTTTACCGATCAGGGGCTGTATTTCTTCGACGGCCAACCCCGGGGCAATCAGAACGACAGCCTCTATTTCACCGACCGCGGCTGGGCCGGCGGCCTGGTATTTGCCTATTGGAAGGATGAGGTGAAACAGTTCCTTATCGACAATGCCCTCTTCTACCTCGACGAGTACCATGTGGACGGCTTCCGCTACGATGAGGTCAGCGTTATTTACAACGAAGGTGGTGAACATGGCCGCTTGTTCTGCCAGCACGTCACCGACACCTGTCACTACATCAAACCGCAGGCTATCCACATCGCCGAACACTGGCCGGTGGAAGACCCTATCGTTCGCCCCACAGCAGCTGGTGGCGGCGGTTTCGACGCCATCCAGAACGACGGCCTGCGCGAGGCATTGCGTGACGCCATCCGCGAAGCAGCGGCTGGTAGTAGCGCCTTTGTCGACATGGATCGCATCGCCCGCGAGCTGGGCAACCCTAAGCTGACGGACGACTGGCGCGCCGTGCAGTGTAGCGAGAACCACGACATCGTTTATCGCGGCCGTGGTCAGCGCATCGCCCGCATGGCCGATGGCAACAACAGCCGTTCCTGGTATGCCCGCAGCCGTTCCCGTATCACCCTGGCCCTGACGCTCACCGCCCCGGGCATTCCGCATATCTTCATGGGCCAGGAGTTCCTGGAAGACAAACAGTGGCACGACGAACCCGGCAGTGCTTTCCAGATCTGGTGGGACGGGCTGGCAAACGACCGATCCATGGCCGATTTCCTGCGTTTCTCACGTGAACTGATCGCCCTCCGGCGAAATCGGCC
>JALTPW010000283.1 GCA_026999335.1 Chromatiales bacterium | reverse complement strand
TCCCAGGCCATGATGCGGTTGAGATCCCGGATGCTGGCGCTGCCGTCCACCAGATAGGTGCCATCCGGCTGCGGATGGACTTCACGGATGTTGTCCGCCGGGTCGGTGGTGAATTCACCGACGATCTCTTCGAGGATATCCTCCAGGGTGACCAGTCCGCGCACGTCGCCGTATTCGTCGACCACCAGTCCGATACGGCGCTTTTGACGGCGGAAATTCAGCAGTTGCGGGGTCAGTGAGGTGCCCTCGGGGACGAAATAGGGTTCCCGCAGCAGAGCCACGAGATCCTCTTTGAAGGTCTCTTTTTTGCGCGACAACACCAGGGTGTTGCGCATGTGCAGAAAACCCACCACATTGTTGACGTCACTGCGGTACACGGGCAGACGGGTGTGCTGGCTGTGGGCGATCTGATTGAGGATTTCCTCCCAGTCGTTATCGAGGTCGATGCCGGTTATCTCGTTACGTGGCACCATGATGTCGTCCACCGTGGCCTTTTCAAGGTCAAGGATATTGGTGAGCATTTCCTGATGGCTATGCGGGATCAGGGCGCCGGCCTCGTTGACCACCACGCGCAATTCTTCGCTGCTGAGTTCCTCGCTGCGGGCTTTTTTCGGGTTCACGCCCAGCAGGCGCATCAGGCCATGGGCGATGATGTTGACCAGCCACACCAGCGGATACAGCAGTATCTGCAGTGGCCCCAGGATCCGGCTGGCGGGAAAGGCAAAGCGTTCCGGGTGTAATACGGCGAGGGTTTTGGGCGTGACCTCGGCGAAGATCAGGATTACCAGCGTCAGCAGGCCGGCGGCGATGGCGATGCCGGCTTCGCCCCATAGCCGCAGCGCCAGCACGGTGGCAATGGAGGAGGCAAGGATGTTGACAAAGTTGTTGCCCAGCAGGATTAGGCCGATGAGCCGATCCGGGTGTTCCAGCAGACGGCTGGCGCGCCCGGCACCGTGATGCCCGCTCTTGGCGAGATGTTTCAGCCGATAACGGTTGAGGCTCATGAGTCCCGTTTCGGAACCGGAGAAAAAGGCGGAAATGATGATCAGAAGAATAAGGGCGCCGAGTAAGACGCCGATGGGGATATCGTCCAAAAAGGGAGAAACCTCGTAAGTATAAACGTAGCTTGATTTTTAGAGGGAGGCGGGGCGGCTGTCAAGCCGGGGTGAGCCGTGGCCTCAGAGACCGAGAATGATTTCGATCACCAGCTTGCTGCCAATGTAGGCCAGCAGCAGAACCACGAAACCGCTCAAGGTCCAGCGAATCGCGGTGCGGCCACGCCAGCCAAAGCGCCAGCGGCCCCACAGCAAGGTGGCGAACACCACCCAGGCCACCATCGACAGAATGGTCTTGTGCACCAGGTGCTGGGCGAACATGTCCTCGATGTACAGAGTGCCGGTGAGTAGCGAGGCCGTGAGCAGGGCCAGTCCCAGGCCAATCATCTGAAACAGCAGGGTTTCCATGGTTTGCAGTGGCGGCAGGGCGCGAATGAAGCCGCCCGGGCGTTTGTTGCGCAGGTGTTTGTCCTGCACCGCCAGCAGCAGTGCCTGTCCTGCGGCGATGCTGAGCAGGCTGTAGGCCAGCACGGACATCAGGATATGCATCTTTAATTCCATCGCCTGGGCGGTCATCAGGGTGTGTTCACTGGGGAAAATGACTTCGGCGAGGACGGCCAGTCCGGCAAGGGGCAACAGGATGATGCCTAGGTTTTCCACTGGATTTGATAATGCGGCGAGCAACAGGAGCAGGGCGATCAACCAGGTGATCAGTGATATGGCGTTGATGAAACCGATATTCAGCCCTTCCGGCACGAACAGGCTTTGGTAGAGCAGCACGGCGTGCAGTAAAACGGCGATGAGGCCAATGACGATGATATGGTTTTTGCTGAGTTTGCCAGGCCCTGCATCCGTCCCCCCCTCGCGAAACAAGCGTTTGGCGAGTAGAAGCCCGGTCATGAAATACAGGGCGGTGGCAATAGCGGCAATGACGTAATGGCTCATGGTGTGTTGGAGAGTGGGGCCGGGGTTTGGGAAACAGGGGTGTATTAGGTCGTTTTCATGGCGGGTTTGTCAATATCTGTGGGCAGGTTCACACTTTTATATGATAGAGGACAAGGAATACTGACAAGGGCACTTCGTATTGTAGATGTGCCGTTAATTCGGATGCCCCATGAGTGTGCATAAAAATTATCGTGCAGGGCATTGATTTTGCAGGATTTTAGTTTGATGGAATGTTGCGAAAGTGCCCAATACATCCGCTTTGCTCGCGAGGCAGGTGCTCTTGCTGATGACGAGCGAGGGGGAAAATATTTCCTGTGGAATCAAAGCTACCGCGTCCTGCTTTCGCCCCTCGCCTAAGAGCGCCTACTTTTGGTGCCTGCGTCCATGCAGGCAAAGCTACCGCGTCCTGCTTTCGCCCCTTGCCTGCGTCCATGCAGGCAAAGCTACCGCGTCCTGCTTTCGCCCCTTGCCTGCGTCCATGCAGGCAATAAACAAGCGGGGTTATGCATAACTTCATGAAATATCCGGGTTAATATGTTTGCAGTATTGCCGATAGTGTTTTCAGATTATAGCGCAGTGAGTGCCCCGCAGGCTGGTGAATTGCGCAATCTTCAGGTAAGTTCGGGGAAAAATTAAGAAAGAGGAGGCTGATGTAGGGTAAGGATATCGCTGGAGATCGCTGCAAAGGGGTCTTTTTTCGGAACATTTCGGGCGGATATGCTGTCGGTATGTTTGCGCCGGATAGCGGCGTCAACATAGTCATTGTTTCAGGCAGATATACTTAAATTACAGGGCTTCTGCGCCATTGGTGAATTATGAGATTGCGTGTGCTGGGGTGTAGTGGCGGTGTAGGGAATGCACTGCGAACCACCTCACTACTTATTGATGACGATATTCTGATCGATGCGGGTAGCGGTGTGGGTGATCTGTCGCTGGAGGAATTACGCAGGATCCGTCACGTTTTCCTGACCCACTCCCATCTGGATCATTTTTCCTTTCTGCCCCTGCTGGTGGACAGTATTTTTCCCAGTATCAGCGAGGCCGTGGTCGTGCATGCCCAGCCGGTCACGCTGGAGGCCCTCAAGACACACGTCTTCAACTGGATCATCTGGCCGGATTTCTCCCAATTGCCGGGGCCGGACAATCCGGTGATGCGTTACGCGCCGCTGCTGCCGGGGGAGATCATCGAGCTTGACGGGCGTCATATCGAAATGATTGAAGTGAAGCATATCGTGCCGGGTGTGGGCTATCGCGTAGAGTGCGCCAGCGGCGCCTTTGCCTTCAGTGGCGACACCTCCACCAATGACAATCTTTGGCAGGTGCTCAACGCGCGGCAGCGGTTGGATCTGCTGCTGGTCGAGGCGGCCTTTTCCAATGCCGACGAGGCGCTGAGCCACAAGGCCGGGCACTACACCCCACGCCTGCTGGCCGAGGATCTGAAGAAGCTGAAGCACTCGCCGGCTATTCACATCAGCCACACCAAACCCGGTCAGGAAGATCTCATCCTGCGCGAGTGCCGTGAGGCGATTACCAATCGCCCAATCTATCCCTTGCACAGCGGGCAGGTTTTTGATTTATAAGTTGATGTCTGTGCATCCATTGGCGCAGCTATCCACAGAAAAATGCAGGCCGCGTAGCGCGGACCGTTTCTCATGGGCAAACGTGGGTGAGCTATCGACTCATCGTCGACTGGATACCCGATGACCGATCTGTTTCCCGATGATTCAATCTCTCTGGGTCGAATTCCCCGCAGCTTGCTGCGAGGTTGTTTATCATGACGCTCTTCCCTGTCACGACCCCCGTCAAAAGAGGCGTTTCGGCTTTTGGCTAACAGGTAACTGTGTTTGTCATTGACAAAAATTGGTAGAGTTCGTTATAAGTACCCGTCTGTATCATAAAACAGCAGACTTCCAACAAACGAATACAAGGAGGAGTACCGTGAAAAAAAGCCTCATTATGGCCATACTGATTACCCCATTCATAAGCGCTACGGCCATGGCAGCTCCCGACAACGTCGGTTGTGGTTTGGGCTCAACACTGTTCGATGGCCAAAGCGGAATTGGCCCGCAAATACTGGCAGTTACCACTAACGGCACCTCGGGCAACCAGACCTTCGGCATTACTTCTGGCACTCTGGGCTGTGAGGAAGGTGGCGTGGTGCAAGCCTCTGTCGCCGTGCAGATGTTCGTCGGCAGCAATCTCGACGCCCTGTCCCGCGATATGTCCATCGGTACTGGTGAATCCCTGCAGTCTCTGGCTGCCTTAATGGAGATCAAGGCTGAAGATAAAGCCCGTTTCTTCTCCACCGCCCGTGCTTACTATGACCGCATTTTCTCTACCGATAACATCACTGCTGGCACGATGTTGGAGAACATGTACAGCGTCATGGCCGAACAAGAGGCTCTCGCCAAATACGTTCGTGCCTGATCACATCAAGGTTTGACAGCAAATCACGCCCCCTGCGTTATCTCACCGGGGGGGTGTTTTTTGTCCAAGTCTATCTATTTTCTCGCTTCTAATCCCAACGATGCGGTACCTCTGGCGAGCAATCCTGGTTTCCGTTGTGTTGCTCGCAGGTAGCTGCTTTCCTGCAGTCCACGTTGCCGCTGCTCAGCCTGACTATCTCGATGAGCTGGTGACCAAGGCGCACGCCTTGGACTTGGCTCAGCATCCTCAGTGGCTCCGTTTGCTGCATTACCGCACCACCCTGCTTGGTGGCATTGAAAGTGAGGCTGATGCCCCGGCCTTTTTCACAGCCGCAACCGGAAAACACGATCCGCAGGCTGAACTGGCTGCCACCTTGGCGACCTTTTTCTCCGTGCAGTCATGGGGGCAAAAAGACGAATCTGCTCAGTGCGCCTTTGTC
>JALTPW010000282.1 GCA_026999335.1 Chromatiales bacterium | reverse complement strand
CTGCCGCTCCGGCAAGCGCAGCGCCCTGGCCACCGTCACCCTGCAACAAATGGGTTTCAGCAACGTGCGCTCGCTGAAGACCGGCCTGCGTGGCTGGAACGATTACGATCAGCCACTGGTGGATGGCAACGGTCGGCCCGTTGACGCCGACGACGCCGATGAAATGATGACCACGAAACTGCGCCCGGAGCAGATGTCACCAGCCTGAGCCGGTGTGATAAAAGCGTGATATTTCCTCGCTAGCATTAAAGATTGAATGATTGTGAGAGCAACTTTAGCGCCGCGATGGCTGTATCAAGAAACGTTTCGCGGCTAAAACCGCTCCTACATTTTTTGCCCGGCTCAAATCAGATTGATAGCAGTGACGGAAAATCCAGCCCGGAGAACTGACATTCCGAGATCCCGCATGAAACACTTCCTGGTGGTCGAAGACAACACCGACATCGCCAATCTGGTGGCCATGCACCTGCGTGACCTCGATGCCCGAGTCGACATTGCCAGCAATGGTAAACAGGGACTCAAGCTGGCACAGGATCAGCGCTACGACCTCATCATCCTCGATCTGATGCTGCCCGGTCTCGACGGCCTGGAAATCTGCAAGCGCCTGCGCGGCCATTCAGACTCACGATCCGACATGACGCCCATTCTCATGCTCACCGCCAAGAGCGCCGAGCTGGATCGTATCGTCGGTCTGGAAATGGGCGCCGATGACTACCTCACCAAACCCTTTAGCATTCTTGAGCTGGTAGCGCGGGTCAAGGCCATCCTGCGGCGAATGCAGGCACCAGGCGTGGGATCACAAATATCCGGCGAGCACATTCGTGCCGGCAATTTGCAGTTGAATCAGAACCGCCGACAAGCCACCATCACCGGCAAATCCGTGGAACTCACCGCGCGGGAATTCGATCTACTGTGGCATTTTGCCCGCCACCCCGGGCAGGTGTTTAGCCGCACCCAATTGCTGGACGGCGTTTGGGGCTACGGCCACGATGGCTACGAACACACGGTGAATTCACACATCAACCGCCTGCGTGCAAAAATCGAACAACAACCCTCAAAACCTCAATATATTCTCACCGTGTGGGGCGTAGGCTATAAATTCAACGATGCTCTGCTGGAGGAATAGATGTTTCGCACCCTCTATCGCCGCATCGCCGCCGTGCTCTTTCTGCTGGTCTGCCTGATCGGCCTGGTGGTCTATCAACTGGTAATCTATTCTGCGGAGATGTATCAGCAGGAATTGACTCAAAAACTCAACTCGGCACTGGCACGACAAATCGTCAACGAAGAACCATTGCTTGCCGAGCAACAGATCAATCAGAAAAACCTAAAATCTCTGTTTCACTGGCTGATGGTGATCAACCCGGCCATCGAGGTCTATCTGCTGGACAAGGG
>JALTPW010000281.1 GCA_026999335.1 Chromatiales bacterium | reverse complement strand
ATGCCCGTCTTTAATACTCTTCAAGTCGTCAATGACCGTCCGTGGACCGCGCACAAAATCGGCAAAACGGGCATGCTGACTACCGACGAACCCCCAGATAAGCCGAAAGACCAACAGGCCGATAATGATATAACCGCTGTAGGCGTGTAATTCCTCAAGCTCGTCCCCGCTGAGGTACGAAAAAATAAACAACGCAACCAGGGACCAGTGGAAAACACGCACCCCGAGATCCCAGACGACAACCTGTTGCTTTTCCATATTCAGCTCCTGACATGACCGATGACTTCTTAAGGCCTAATCTAGGTCATGAATCTTAAGCAAGGATTAAAACCACGGTGAAGTGAGAAGGTAAAGAAAAAAATGGGAGCCACGTACGATGAGCAAGATATGAGAACAAACCTGTCGAGTCGCCTGGCCAAGCGTGGCGGCCCAACCACCCGTCGGACGGTGGCGATCACCGAACCGTTCACCAAACCCGGGCCCGTGTATGCAGAGCGGTTCGGGAAGATGAAACAGAATCTCGCCTTACGGGAACACGCACGCCGTAATTTGCCCGCCTATCAACAAACTTGAACTCCCATGGCTTAATCCATGTCAATAAACTACTCCACAGCAGATTTTCTCACGGCGCTCGACTTTCCGCTCTGCAAAAACGGGGTGTTGTACTGCCCGTTCAAATACTTAGGTGTTTGAACAAAAAGTCTGCGCAACAAGCTGCGGGGAATTCAACCCAGAGAGTTTCAACCCAGAGAGTTTCAACCCAGAGAGTTTCAACCCAAAATTTCAAACGAGGACATAATGAAAAAACAAAATATTTTGATTCGGACACTCTTTGCCACGGCCTTGGTCGTTATTCTCGCGTCCTGTGCAACCCGACAACCCGCACCAGAACAGCCATTACGCCTCTATGCCTTCGATTGCGGGGTCGTTGATGTATTGGATATTTCGATTTTCAAACCCGGCATGGACAAGAGAGAACAGAAAACACTGGCCAACACCTGTTACCTTGTGGTTCACCCGGAGGGTACGCTGCTGTGGGATACGGGTCTTCCCGATGCACTGATAAAGACACCTGAAGGCTCAATATTTTATGGTGTGTTTGTCATGCGTGTAACAAAGACCCTGGCCGCACAACTCAAGGAGATCGATTACCCACCAGAAACGATTAACTTCCTTGGTATTTCCCACATGCACGGCGACCATGTGGGTAATGCGGATCTGTTTCCGCAGGCCACGCTGCTGATACAAAAGGAGGAGCATGACGCGGCTTTTGGCGCCAGCCCGGAAAAGTTCGGCTTTGACCCCAACACGTATTCTTCCCTGCGATCAAACCCTGTGAAGATACTTGAAGGTGATTACGATGTCTTCGGTGATGGCAGCGTCATAATCAAACGTA
>JALTPW010000280.1 GCA_026999335.1 Chromatiales bacterium | reverse complement strand
ATCCGGCGGGTGATACCGGGGCTGGCGATGGGCCAGCAGAACCAGCAGGTTCAGAACAACGGCTGGAGGAACGCTCCCTCAGCCGCCGCGATCTGCTCAGGGGACGGTTTTTTCATCGCACATGATGCCAAAAGGTGCACCTTAATAATCTAAAAGTAATTGATCTAAATAAGGGGACGCCACCCAATGCCATTAAGTTAAATAAAATGGTGGCTGTAGGTTGGTGGTGAGCTTGCGAACCCCAACGAAACCAACAATGTTGGGATTTCTGCGTCACCGCGAACCGACAATACGCAGCCATGTAGGGTGGGCAGGTTTTTCATGCCCACGTGGAATATACGTCAACCGCGTGGGCACAAAAAACGTGCCCACCCTACCCGATTTTTTGTGGGGAGCCGTCAGGCTTCGGCCTCTTTTCCCCGAACAGGAAGAGAAAAGAAGGGGTGTAGATCAGCCACTGACAGAAAACGGCATTGAAAAGAAGAAAGAAGGGGTCAAATCTAGTAATATATAGTAATATATAGTAATTGAGCGAATAATATATAGTAATTGAGGCGCATCTTTCTTGTCGCCGGCAAACTATATATTACTAGACCCCATTCCATTGTTATATCAATTGACAGCATACAGTCCACGGTTGCAAATTAGCTCGTTATTTACAGTTAATCACGACAATCCAGCTCCTCTGCAGCCCATTTTGTTCTGCTCAGGCTGCCCGATCCCGATGAGTCATATCACCCCCTAATCATTACCACCGGTCGCCACACGGCGGTTTCCGCTGACTTTTCGGGTACAATACGCGTCTTTAAAATTTCCGGACGTCCCCATCCGTGAATCAGACTGGTTTTGGCAGGCATCGACGTGAGCCGCACTGGCATTCGCCGACGGCGGTGCAGCAGGCGCGCGTGCCGGCACAACGGCTGGACTGGTTGTTGGATAATGGTTCGCTGACCCGACGCTTGGTGGCGGCCTGCGAGGGGGTATTCCAGGTCGCGCCGCTGGGCCAGGGCTGGCGCCGGCCGCTGCTCAACGAGGCGGGGGTGCTGGGCATGCGCCCGGCGCACTATGCCTGGGTGCGTGAGGTGCACCTGCTCTGCGGCAAACAACCCTGGGTGTTTGCTCGTACGGTGATCCCGCCGCACACCCTCGGCGGCAGACGCCGCCGTCTGGCACGACTGGGCAACAAGCCGCTGGGCGCGGTGCTGTTTGCGGATTGCTCCATGCGTCGCAGCCCGGTACAGATCGCCCGTCTGCGGCCGGGGCAGTGGCTGTTCGATGCCGCCACCGCGCCGCTGGCGGAGACGCCGGCGGAAATCTGGGGACGCCGTTCGTTGTTTTATCTGGATGGCCATCCACTGCTGGTCAATGAGATATTTCTGCCGGGACTGGGGGAGTAATGAACTGGGATCACATCCGGGATCGCGTCTATCAGTACGCGCTGTTGATGCGGCTGGACAAGCCCATCGGTGTATTCCTGCTGCTGTGGCCGACCTGCTGGGCACTGTGGATCGCTGGCGGGGGCAACCCGGATACGGGCGTGACTCTGGTGTTCGTGCTCGGCGTGGTGCTGATGCGCTCGGCCGGCTGTGTCATCAATGACTACGCCGACCGTGACTTCGACCCGCATGTGAAGCGCACTGCGCAGCGCCCCATCGCCGCGGGCAAGGTGACGCCAAAGGAGGCGCTGATCCTGTTTGCGGTGCTGTGCGGGCTGGCCTTTGCCCTGGTGCTGACCATGAACTGGCTGACCATCGGCCTGTCCGTGGTGGCTGCGGTGCTGGCGGCGGTGTATCCCTACACCAAGCGCCACACCTATCTGCCACAGGTGTTTCTCGGCCTGGCCTTCGGCTGGGCGGTGCCCATGGTGTTTGCCGCGCAGACCGGCACGGTGCCGGCAGTGGCCTGGCTGCTGCTGATGGCGACGGTGTTGTGGGCCACGGCCTACGACACCCTGTATGCGATGGTGGATCGCGAGGACGATGTAAAAATCGGCGTGCGTTCCACGGCGATCCTGTTCGGCGATGCCGACCGGGTGATCATCGGCATCATTCAAATCCTGTTGTTGCTGACCCTGTGGATTATCGGCAACAAGGCGGAGCTGGGACTTTATTACTATCTGGGCCTGCTGGTCGCAGCGGGGCTGGCGGTGTATCAGCAGTACCTGATTCGTGACCGAGATGTACGCGGTTGCTTTCAGGCCTTTCTCAACAATCACTGGTTTGGCGCGGTTATCTTCGTCGGACTGGTTCTGGACTACTGGACGAAATACTAACGATGTTAATGGCTTGGCTGGCAATTATTGGTGGATTCGCACTGCTCATGTGGAGCGCCGAGCGCTTTGTGCTGGGTGGCTCGGCATTGGCGCGTAACCTTGGTGTGTCGCCACTGGTCATCGGTATGGTGGTCATGGGCTTCGGTACCTCACTGCCGGAGATGCTGGTGTCTGGCATCGCCGCCTCCAACGGCAATCCGGCGCTGGGTATCGGTAATGCCATCGGCTCCAATATCGCCAATATCGGCCTGGTGCTGGGCATTACGGCACTGATCGTGCCACTGACCGTGGCCTCCGGCACCCTGAAGCGCGAATACCCGGTGCTGTTTGCGGTGATGCTGCTGGCCGGCGTATTGCTGTGGGATGGCGAGCTGTCGCGCATGGACGGCATTATTCTGTTCAGCGGTTTTTTTCTGGTCATGGGCTGGATGGTCTGGCAGGGCATGAAGAGCCGCAAAGACGGTGAAGACCCGCTGGTGGTGGATTTGGAGAGTGAGATCCCCACCGACATGAGCACCGGCATCGCCGTGATGTGGGGTCTGCTCGGCCTTGTTATCCTGATTGCCAGCTCGCGCCTGCTGGTGTGGGGGGCGGTGGAGGTGGCGCAGAGCTTCGGCGTCAGTGATCTGATCATCGGTCTCACCATCGTCGCCATCGGTACCAGCCTGCCGGAATTGGCCGCCTCGGTAATGAGTGCCCTAAAGGGTGAGGATGACATGGCGGTGGGCAATGTGCTCGGCTCCAACATGTTCAACCTGCTGGCGGTGCTGGCCCTGCCCGGACTGATCCTGCCCAGCACGCTGGATGCAGCGCTCATGCAGCGTGATTTCCCCATCATGATAGGATTGACCATCGCCCTGTTCGCCATGGCCTATGGCTTCCGCGGCCCGGGACGCATCAATCGCATCGAAGGCGCTCTGCTGCTGGTGGCGTTCGTCGCCTACATGGCCTGGCTGGGACGTACCAGTCTGGCCTGACCCGTCAGTGCAACGAACGAGAGGACATACAATGACCCTATACCGACGCAGCCTTTTCCTGCTGTTCTGCCTCGCGCTGTTTGCGTCACCGGCACTGGCCGAGACCTCCCTGTGGCAGATACGCGACGGTGACCGGGTGATGTACCTCGGCGGCACCGTGCACGTATTGGCCGCGGCCGACTATCCCCTGCCGGAAGAATTCGACCAGGCCTATGAGCAGGCCGACCGGCTGGTGTTCGAGACCGATATGCAAGCTATCAACAGCCCGACCTTCCAGTTGCAGATGATGCAGCGGCTGACCTACAACGATGGCCGCACCCTCAAAGACGAGCTGGGCTCCAAGGCCTACGACGCACTGCAGGCCTATAGCCGCAAACGCAGCCTGCCCATGGCTATGCTCGAACAGTTTCGTCCGGCGATGGTAAGCCTGGTCATCGTCATGACTGAACTGGAGCGTCTCGGTATCAATGGCGTGGGCGTGGACGAGCATTTCCACCGCCGCGCGCAGGCCGACGGCAAGCCCGTGAGCCAGCTTGAAACACCACAGGCGCAACTGGAATTTATCGCCGGCATGGGGCGGGGACAGGAGGACGCCCTGATCCTCAACAGCCTGCGCGATGCCGAACAGGTGGCCGACATGATGGCCAAAATAAAGGCCGCTTGGCGCAGCGGTAACCGTGCGCAGTTGGTGGAGTTGGGGCTGGAGCCCATGCGTCACGACTACCCTGCCCTGTACCAAGACCTGCTGGTGAAACGCAACCAGGCCTGGCTGGTCAAACTCGAACGAATATTGAAAAATGCTGACACCGAACTGGTGCTGGTGGGCGCACTGCATCTGGTGGGCCGCGAAGGCCTGCTGGAGCAGTTGCGTGCGCGGGGCTACAAGGTCATTCGGCAGTAAATCGCCACAAGGGGTGCGGAGGACGCGGAGAAAAAAGCCTTGAAAAACACACCATGCCAGCGAAAGTCGGGTTCCAGAGGCTCGAATAGGGTCACTGGGCTCCGGATCTGCGTGACGCTTCGCCCGGAATGACGTTTTTTTTCTGCGCCCCCCGCCTCGTGGTTAATAATAAGCCATGATCGCAACCAACACGTAACCAACAAAACCACTGCCATGAACGATACCCAGATACAACAACTGGCGCGCGCCGTCATCGACACCGAGGCAGCTGCTGTGTCGGCCCTGCGTGAGCGCATCGGCAATAACTTCCTGCACGCCTGCCGCTTTATGTACGACTGTCAGGGTCGCATTGTGGTGCTGGGCATGGGCAAGTCCGGTCACATCGGTGAAAAAATCGCCGCCACCCTGGCCAGCACCGGCAGCCCGGCCTTTTTCGTCCACCCCGGCGAGGCCAGTCACGGCGACATGGGCATGATCACTGGCGAGGATGTGGTGCTGGCATTGTCTAATTCCGGTGAGACGGTGGAAATCATCACCATCCTGCCACTCATCAAGCGCCTCGGCGTGCCGCTCATCGCCCTTACCGGCAGGCCTGACTCCACCCTCGCCCGCACCGCCGATGCGCATATCGACGTCAGTGTGGAGAAAGAAGCCTGCCCACTGGGTCTGGCGCCCACCGCCAGCACCACCGCCACCCTGGCCATGGGTGATGCACTGGCCGTGGCCTTGCTCGAACGGCGCGATTTCACCGCCGACGACTTCGCCCTCTCACACCCCGGAGGTCAACTGGGCCGGCGCCTGCTGTTGCACATCAGCGATATCATGCACGGCGGTGAACTCACCCCCCGCGTGAGCGAAAATGCCAGCCTCAGCGAGGCCCTGCTGGAGATGACGGCTAAGGGGCTGGGGATGACGGCGATCGTCGATGAGCAAAACCACGTAGCCGGTATCTTTACCGACGGTGACCTGCGCCGGGTGCTGGATCACGGTGAGGTGAACGTGCGCGAGATGGGTGTGGCAGAGGTCATGACCCGCGACTGCCAGACCGTCTCCAGCGGTTTGCTGGCGGTGGAGGTACTGCACCTGATGGAGCAGCACAAGATCAACGCCCTGCTGGTGGTGGATGGTGACCGCAAGTTGGTCGGCGCGCTCAATATGCACGATTTGCTACGCGCGGGTGTGGTGTAAGGTACTCCTCCAGCGACGTGCCGGTGATTTTTGCGATTTGCTACGCGCGGGTGTGGTGTAATCATCCCGTCAGGTATTTTGTGTGAACCGTTTGATTACCCTGCGTCAGGGATAGTAAGGAACCTATCATGAAAGACATTCTGCAAAAGGCCGCACAGGTCGAACTGGTGATCTTCGATGTCGATGGTGTGCTCACCGACGGCAGCCTGTTCTTCACCGACGATGGCCAGGAATACAAGGCCTTTCATTCCCGCGATGGCCACGGCATGAAAATGCTGCGCAGCAGCGGCGTGGAGGTCGCTATTATCACCGGCCGTACCTCGCAGGTGGTCTCGCACCGTATGGCCAACCTGGGCATCGAGCACGTCTATCAAGGCAAGCAGGAAAAACTGCCGGCCTTCGAGGCATTGATCGCAAAGCTGCAACTGACACCGGAGCAGGTGGCCTATGTGGGCGACGATGTGGTGGATTTGCCCATTATGCTGCGCGTCGGTCTGGCGGTGGCTGTCGCCGATGCCCATCCGCTGGTGCTGAGACATGCCCATTGGCACACGCCGCATGGCGGAGGGCAGGGCGCGGCACGTGATGTCTGCGAGCTGATCATGGAGGCCTGCGGTACGCTGGACGCGCAGATGCAGCAATTCTTGCAATAGTGGTTTGAAATCAGAAGTGGTTTGAAATCAGATAAAACCGGGCATCCTGACACCCATGTGGCACAAACTCACCTTCCCTCTCGTGATCGCGGCGCTGGCCTGGCTCAGTGCCGAATGGTTGTGGGAGCAGGAAGCCGAGGCACCGGTCGCGGCGCCTTTGGCCGATGTGGAAACGCCCGATGCCTTCATGGAGGGTGTGGTCATGCGCACCATGAATATGCAGGGCCAGCCGCGCTATGAGATGCGCGCTGTGCGCGCCGTGCACTATACCCAGGATGATCGTACTGAATTCGATACGCCCTTCATCACCTTTTACCGCCCGGATGGCAAGCTGTGGACACTGGCAGCGGAACAAGGCAGGGCTAGCGACGGTGACCAAGACATCCTCCTCAGTGGTGAGGTGCTGATGCGCCGTCCACAGAATCCGGCCCAACCCGCAGGGCCTGCAGAGATGGAGGTTTTCACCCGCGAACTGCGTATTCTCAGCGACCGGGAATACGCCGAAACCGACCAGCCCACCACCATCGTGCATGCCTACGGCCGTGTGGACGCTGTGGGCATGAAGGTCTGGTTCAAACAGGAACGCCTGCAACTGTTGTCTCAGGTCAAGGGAATCTATGCATCGACTCATTGATATACAGAGCGGACTGTTACTGGTCTGCACACTGTTGCTGGCGGCGCCGGTACTGGCAGCCGACAAGGCACAGCGCGAGCCCGTGACCATCGAGGCCGATAGCGCCATGCTCGATGAGCGCAAGGGCCAGAGTATCTACACCGGCCATGTGGTCATCACCCAGGGCGGAATGCAAATCCATGCCGATGAGGTCACGGTGTACACCGAAGAGGATGCGCTGCAGCGTATCGTCGCCAGCGGCGAGCCGGTGCGCTTCCGCCGCCAGCGCGTGGGGGAAAAAGAAATCCATGGTGAGGCACGGCGACTGGACTACCGGGCCGTTGGCGAACACCTGCTGTTGCAGGATCAAGCCTGGCTCACCCAGGGCGGTAACCGTTTCAGCGGTCAGCGCATTGAGTACGACATGCCGCGGGAGCGCGTCACTGCGGCGCAGGCCGAGGACGGCAGCCAGCGGGTCAGGGTAACGATCCAGCCCAAGGCCAAATCACCGTCACCTGAAAATGGCCAGCGCTGAGCCGGCATGAATTCGCCATCGACAACCCGGGCGGCCACCGACGACGGACTGGTGGTCAAACAACTGGCCAAACGCTATGGCGCCCGGCAGGTGGTGACGTCGGTCTCACTCAATGTGAGACGTGGCGAAGTGGTGGGCCTGCTGGGCCCCAATGGCGCTGGCAAGACCACCAGCTTTTACATGATCGTGGGACTGGTCAAGGCCGATCAGGGGCAGATATTGCTTGACGGACAGGACATCACTCCCTACCCCCTGCATGCACGCGCGCATATGGGCATCGGCTATTTGCCGCAGGAGGCCTCGGTGTTCCGCAAATTGAGCGTGGCCGACAATCTGCTCGCCATCCTGCAGACCCGCAGTGATCTCAGCCGCCAGCAACAGCAGGCCAAGCTGGAGGAACTGCTGCAGGAGCTGAGCATCACCCACATCCGCGACTCACTGGGCATGAGCCTGTCCGGCGGCGAGCGGCGGCGGGTGGAGATCGCCCGCGCCCTGGCCACCGAGCCCGCCTTCATTCTGCTCGATGAACCCTTTGCCGGCGTCGATCCCATCTCGGTGCTGGACATCCAGAAAATCATCCAGCACCTCATCGAGCGTGACATCGGTGTGCTTATTACCGATCATAATGTGCGTGAGACCTTGGGAATCTGTGCCCGTGCCTACATTATGAGTGAAGGGGAGGTCATTGCGCAGGGCGTGCCGGAGGCGATCCTCCAGCACCAACAGGTGCGCGAGGTTTATCTGGGCGAGGACTTTCGACTCTGAGCAATATAATAGGTAATTGACTCAACAATTCCATTGTGCGGCCGTTTTTACTCATTGCATGGCCGTTTTTACTAGCAACATGCTTGTATTGGGGTAGAATCAAAGTTGAATCCATGGCTTCAAGGCGGATACGGAGTGCAACATATTGATTCCACAGAGGAATCAAGAAATCTTGGCTTCACCCACAGGTTAAACGGGCACTTTTTGGGGCCGTTGTGGGATACAAGAGCGTGGGATCAAGAGCCTGCGTGATGCGCCGTCACAGATTCAGCTTAAAACAAACCTCGGGGAAAACCTACGCTGTCGATGAAACAAACCCTCCAGCTCAAGCTTGGCCAGCAACTGACCATGACACCACAGTTGCAGCAGGCTATCCGCTTGTTACAGTTGTCCACATTGGAACTGCAGACCGAAATTCAGGAAGCCCTCGAATCCAACCCCATGCTGGAAGCGGTGGAAGAGGGGGCGGGTGATGGCAATACGGTTGCCGAGGGTGCCGCGCCATCAACCACAGACAACGCGGCGCAGGAGGAAAACCCGGCGCCGAAGGAAGACGCCAGTGAGCGGGCCGCAGACAGTCAGAGCGAGGACATGCCCAATGACCTCCCCGTGGACAGCAACTGGGAGGACACCTACGAGAGTTATACGCCGGTCACGCGCGGCGCACAGGATGGCGAGTTCAGCGATTTCGAGCAGCCCGCCAGTACCGACGAGAGCCTGCAGGATCACCTGCACTGGCAACTCAACCTGACCCCCTTCAACGATACCGACCGCATTATCGCCACCACCCTCATCGATGCCGTGGACGACGACGGCTATTTCACCAGCAATTGCGAAGAGGTTCATCATTCCTTGCAGGAAGAACTGGATATCGAGCTGGACGAGGTAGAGGCGGTACTGAACCGGGTGCAGGACTTCGATCCTCCCGGTGTGGCGGCCCGCAACCTGCAAGAGAGCATGCTGCTGCAATTGCGCTACTACGATGCCGACACACCCTGGCTGACGGAGGCGAGGCTGGTTGTCGACGCGTATTTCAACCTACTCGCCAAGCGGGACTTTCACACCCTGAAGCGGCGCATGAAACTGCCGGAAAGCGACCTGCAACAGGTCATTCAGCTGATCCAGACCCTCAACCCGCGCCCCGGTGGACAGATCGCCTCCACACCGCCGGAGTACATCATCCCCGACGTATTCGTGAAGAAGGTCAAGGGCCAGTGGCGGGTGGAACTGAATCCGGACATCGCCCCGAAGATCGCCATCAATGACTTCTACGCCGGCATGGCGAAGCAAAACGCCACCAAGGACGCTGCTTTTTTGAAGAACAGCCTGCAGGAAGCACGCTGGTTTCTGAAGAGCCTGCGCAGCCGTAACGAGACCCTGCTCAAGGTCTCCAACTGTATCGTCGAGCGTCAGCGCGGTTTTTTCGATTATGGTGAAGAGGCCATGAAACCCATGGTGATGCACGATATCGCCGAGGTGGTGGAGATGCATGAATCCACCATCTCCCGTGTCACCACCAAAAAATACATGCATACCCCGCGTGGTATTTTTGAGCTGAAGTATTTCTTCTCCAGCCATGTGGGCACGGCGAGTGGCGGCGAATGTTCCGCCACCGCTATCCGCGCGATCCTGAAAAAACTCATCGCCGCGGAAAACCCGGGCAAGCCGCTCAGCGACAACAAGCTGGCCCAGCTGCTCGGTGAACAGGGCATCAACGTGGCCCGGCGTACGGTAGCCAAATACCGCGAGGCCATGTCAATCGCACCATCCAACGAACGCAAGTGCCTGAGCTAGGAAGTCTCTGATCAAGTCATGAACAAAAACCTTGACCCCGGACTGACTGTCGCCGCTCTTACATGCCGAGTTGGATAAACACCTAACCAAAGGAGTCCATCATGCAAATCGACGTTACCGGTCAACATCTCGATGTTACCCCCGCACTCCGTGACTACATCACGGGCAAGCTGGAACGTCTGGAGCGACATTTCGACAAGGTAACCAACGTGCACGCCGTACTCAGCGTTGAAAAACTACGCCAGAAAGCCGAGGCCACCATTAACGCCAACGGTGCCAGCCTACATGCCAATGCAGAAAATGAGGACATGTACGCCGCCATCGATGCCCTGGTCGACAAACTGGATCGTCAGATCAAGAAGCACAAGGAAAAGCTCACCAACCACCACCGCAGCGAGGGATCATTGAAAAAGATTCCACTGGCGGAGGAATAAACCCGTCCTGAACAGCCCTGTGCGGATAGTTGCCTTACGGCCACCGCGCAGGGTCTTCATAATGATTTTTTAGATAATTTACAGACCATGCAACTTGCAGATATTTTGACCCCCGCGCGTGTTGTCAGCCATGTTCAGGCCGGCAGCAAGAAGCGCGCCCTGGAAACCTTGAGCGAGATTCTCGCTGAACATTCCCCCCTGGGCGTGCCGGCCATCGACATCTTCGACAGCCTGCTGGCGCGCGAACGCCTGGGCACCACCGCCATCGACCATGGTGTGGCTATCCCCCATGGGCGAATAAAGACGTCCACGGAGACTTTTGGCGCCTTTGTACAGCTGGAAAAGGGCATCGACTGCGATGCCATGGACTGCCAGTCGGTACAGCTGCTGTTCGCCCTGCTGGTGCCGGAAAAATCCACCGAAGAACACCTGCAACTGCTGGCGCGGCTGGCGAAGATGTTCAGTGATGCCGAACTGCGTGAACAATTGCGCACGGCAACGGACAATCAAAGCCTGTACGACCTGTTACTGGAGTGGGATCGGCAGCATTGACCACGCCTATTCCCACGGTCAATGCCCTGGTTCAGTCGCGCGGGCAACACCTGCAATTGCAATGGTTGGCCGGCCGTGACGGCATCGACCGCGCCCTGGGCAGCTCTGCGCAGACCCCGGGCCGGGCGCTGGTGGGTTTTCTCAATCTGATCCACCCTAATCGCCTGCAAATCATTAGCCAATACGAACTCGATTATCTCGACGGCCTCGCGGCGCAGGCACGCCAGGATTTGATCCGCCATCTGCTGGAAGCATTACCGGCGGCGATCATCATCGCCGAGGGGCTGGCGCCGCCAGCGGATTTGCTGCGCGAAACCGAGATCTCGCAGACGCCACTGATGTCCTCATCACTGGACAGCATCAAGTTGATCGGTTGCCTGCGCCATTACCTGGGTGACGAGTTGGCGGAAAAGACCGTACTGCATGGCGTATTCATGGAGGTCAACGGCCTCGGCGTGTTGATTACCGGCGAAAGCAGCATCGGCAAGAGCGAGCTGGCGTTGGAGTTGATCACGCACAATCACCGCCTGGTCGCCGATGATGCCCCCGAATTCTCCCGCGTCGGCCCGGAGGTCGTGCGCGGACGTTGCCCGCAGGCCTTGCAGGACTTCCTCGAGGTACGCGGCCTGGGGCTGCTGGACGTGCGCGCCATGTACGGCGACAGCGCCATCAAACAGACCAAGGATCTGGGTTTGATTGTGCACCTGCAGCGCATGGCGGCCGAGGATCTGTACAACCTTGATCGTGTGCACGGCAGTCATCAGGAGCAACGCATCCTCGATGTCGACGTCCCGCAGGTCACCATTCCCGTCGCACCCGGCCGCAACCTGGCGGTATTGGTGGAAGCCGCAGCACGCAATCACATTTTGCGCCGCAAGGGGTACAATGCCCCACAAGCCTTCATTGAGCGCCAGCACAAATTGCTGGAACAGAAATCACCCGTATGAAACTCGTCGTCATCAGCGGAGCCTCCGGCTCGGGCAAGACCACCGCCCTGCATGTGTTGGAAGACCTGGATTACTACTGCATCGACAACCTGCCGGTAGGCTTACTGCCAGCCTTTGCGGAGAAGATGCGCGCCCTGCCGGAGGATCTCGGCGAGCGCGTCGCGGTGGGCATCGATGCCCGCAATCCGACCCTGGATCTGCACCGCTTTCCGCAGATTCTCGACCAATTGAGCGCCAGCGGGGTGGAATGCCAGATCCTCTATCTGGATGCCGATGATGCTATTCTGCTGAAGCGTTTCAGCGAGACCCGCCGCAAGCATCCGCTCAGCGACGAACAGCGCCCACTGGCCGACGCCATTCGCGACGAACGTCTGTTGTTGGCGCCCATTGCCGACCGCGCCGACCTGTACACCGACACCTCACACAGCAACATCCACCAGCTGCGCGACTTGATTCGCTCGCGTATCGAGGCCCAGCGGCAGACTACTTTGTCGATCCTGTTTCTGTCCTTCGGCTTCAAACACGGTGTCCCCATGGATGCCGACTATGTGTTCGATGCGCGCTGCCTGCCCAACCCGCACTGGGAACCCAAACTACGTGCCCAGACCGGACGCGATGCCGCCGTGGCGGAATTCCTCCAGGGACAAAATCTGGTCGAACAGTTTGTGACCCAGGTTGGCAGCTTTCTCAATCACTGGATTCCCTGCTTCGAAGCGGACAACCGCAATTATCTGACCATCGCCATCGGCTGCACCGGTGGTCAGCATCGCTCCGTGTATCTGGTCGAGCGCCTGGGACAGGAATTCCAGCAACAATACAACAACGTACTGATCCGCCACCG
>JALTPW010000279.1 GCA_026999335.1 Chromatiales bacterium | reverse complement strand
CCAACCATGAAGACATGCGGAAATTCCAGCCCTTTGGCGGCATGCAAGGTCATCAACGCCACACAGTCGTCACGCTGCTCGTCCTCGTTGCGCTCCAAAATATCCATCAGGGTCATGCGGGACACCAGGTCGGAAAGGCTAGTGTCGTCGCCCTCCTGTTCGGCCATGCGTCCCAGCCAGGTCAATAGTTCGTGCACATTGCCCATGCGCCGCTCAGCGGTCTTGGGATCATTACAGGTATCCAACAGCCACTCTTCGTAGCGGATATCATTGATCAGGCTTTTTACCACCGCCAATGGATCACCGCGTTGGGCCTGGTCCGACTTGTCCGCCAGCCATTCGACGAACTCGCGCAGGCGGCTCACGGCGCGCTCGGGCAGCACCGTCTCCAGGCCCAACTCGTAGGCCGCCGCACACAGGCTGACGCCACGCCCGGTGGCGTAGCCCGCCAGTTTTTCCAACGTGGTGGGGCCGATCTCACGGCGCGGGGTGTTGATGACACGCACGAAGGCGTTGTCATCATCGTCGTTCACCAGCAGGCGTAGATAGGCCATGATGTCTTTCACCTCCTGATAGGCGAAAAAGGAGGTGCCGCCAGAGATCTTGTAGGGAATCTGGCTTTCGCGCAGGGCGCGTTCGAACAGGCGCGACTGGTGGTTGCCGCGATAGAGGATGGCGTAGTCACTGAAACGTCCGCCGCTCTGAAACTTGTGCGCCAGCAGTCGCGACACCACCTGCTCCGCCTCGTGATCCTCATTCTTGGCCTGGATCACTTTGAGCGGATCGCCGTAGCCCAGCTCCGACCACAGGCGTTTTTCGAACACATGCGGATTATTGCCGATGAGCTGGTTGGCAGCCTTGAGGATGCGCCCGGCGGAGCGGTAGTTCTGTTCCAGCTTGATCACCTTCAGAGTCGGAAAATCCTCCGACAACAGGGCCAGGTTCTCCGGCTGCGCACCACGCCAGGCATAGATGGACTGGTCGTCATCGCCCACCACGGTAAATGCCCCGCGCACACCGACCAACTGCTGCACCAACCGGTACTGGGTGGCATTGGTGTCTTGATATTCGTCCACCAGCAGATAGCGGATGCGGTTCTGCCAATGCTCCAGCACCTCGGGCTGCGCCTCGAACAGCTCCACGGGCAGGCCGATGAGGTCGTCAAAATCCACCGCATTGTAGGCACGCAGGGTGCGGTTGTAGGTCTCGTACAACACCGAGGCCGCCACCTGTTTCGGATCGCCATTGGCCTCACGCTGTGCCTGCCCGGGACTGATACGGTCATTCTTCCAGGCGGAGATCTGCCACTGCATCTCGCTGGCCTGGTCGTCGCCATCGAAAGCGCGGCGCATCAGTTCTTTGATCAACTGCTGCACATCCTGTGCATCATAGATGGAAAAA
>JALTPW010000278.1 GCA_026999335.1 Chromatiales bacterium | reverse complement strand
CCGTGGCGGCGCTGACGCCAAAGGCCGAGATCGAGGGTGATATGGGCGACCATCACGTTGGCCTGCAGGCGCGGCTGATGTCACAGGCGCTGCGCAAGCTTACCGCCAATATCAAGCGCACCAACACCATGGTGATCTTCATCAACCAGATCCGCATGAAGATCGGTGTCATGTTCGGCAACCCCGAGACCACCACCGGTGGTAACGCGCTGAAGTTCTACGCGTCCGTGCGTCTGGACATCCGCCGCATCGGTGCGATCAAGAAGGGCGACGAGATTCTCGGCAACGAGACCCGCGTCAAGGTGGTGAAAAACAAGGTGGCGCCGCCCTTCAAGAAGACGGAGTTCGATATTCTGTTTGGCGAGGGTGTTTCCCACGAGGGTGAAATCATCACCCTGGGGGTGCAGGAGAGTGTCATCGACAAAAGCGGCGCCTGGTACAGCTATAACGGTGATCGTATTGGTCAGGGCAAGGATAATGTGCGCAACTTCCTTAAGGAGAATCCGCAGATTGCGGAGGAGATCGAGGTCAAGGTGCGCGCCAAACTGTTGCCCGTTGTGGGTGAAGCAAAGGCCGAATCAGCGGCTGAAATTGAGGCATAGTTGTCGGGATGGTCTCGTCTGTGGGTGGCGTGGCAGTGGATGAGCTTGGTGAAGGCGGGACAGTCGCCGATGATGCGCTGCTGTCCCGCGCCGACTCGTGCAAGATCCTGCGAAAGAAGGCCATGGACTTGCTGGCGCGCCGCGAGCATTCAGTCGCTGAGCTGCGGCGCAAGCTGCAATCCCATACCAATGGCCGTGCGAAGGCGCAGAATCTGGACACGGCTGTCATCGACGATGTACTGGCACAGCTGCAAAATGAAGGCCTGGTAAGCGATGAGCGTTTCACTGAGGCCTTTGTGCGTTATCGCAATAATAATGGTTACGGCCCGCAGCGTATTCAGGCAGAATTGCGCGAGCGCGGTGTGAGTGAGAAAATAGCACTTATCTACCTCGACTTCGGCGATCCTCAATGGTTTGAGCGGGCACTAAGTGTACGCAACAAACGTTTTGGGGAAGATAAGCCGAAGGATCTCAAAGAGCGGGCCCGTCAGGCCCGTTTTCTTCAATACCGGGGGTTTACCGCCGAGCAGGCCGGGCAGGTGCTGGACGGTGACATTATTGACTGAGAAATTGACTGACAATTAGAGGCTTGTTGAGCCGGTTGTTGGCCGGCCTGTTTTTTACATTTTTGAATAAAAAACACGATGACAAGCGTGTTGTTTGTAGATCATTTGGAATCCGTATAGCACCAATAGGATAGTGTCCCAATGCCATTAAGTTAAGCCTGATGTCCTGCTTATTCTCGTTTGGTGGTGATGCAGGAATCCCAGCATTGTTGGTTTCATTGGGGTTCGCAAGCTCA
>JALTPW010000277.1 GCA_026999335.1 Chromatiales bacterium | reverse complement strand
CCGCGCGTGACGTACACAAGGAAGGGACCATCGATCATGATGTCTTCGCCAGCAGCCAAAAGTCCGACATCGATCAATGTTTGTCCATCAAAGGTCTCGTCTTGATCCGTCGAGCCACCGTAGACACACGTCAGTTTCGAGCCCTTCGAGTGGTACAACTTATAACTGGATGGCCCTCCCGCCCGCTCAGGAAGCACCCAGATCTGGATCAATCGGTTTTCCTTGTCATCGGGATTGATCTCGTTGTGTGAAAATCCTTTACTTCCGGCTCGCTGCGCCTGGATATCGTGGCTGTCCAGCGACTGGCCATGCTTCAGCGAACCTTCATGGGCAATTCGCCCTTCGACCATCACTGAAATGACATCGATTTCATAATGACTGTGAAGTCCGGTTTCGCCTTTCGGCATGAAGCAGGCATCCGCCAGATACACGAAGTTGCCTATACCTTCCCAAGTACCGTTTTCCGCCCTGCCTTCAAAGACGCGCCGATCCATCACCAGCCGGGTTTCCTTCAATCCGCCAAAGCCGCCACGCTTAAGCTTGTCCCTGTGCAGTATTTTCACGATTTACCTCCAATGTTGTTTTGCCCTGATTGCAGAAGCTTACGTTATACTGTTTCTCTAGGGTGATAAATGCAGAAAATTAGAATACACTGTTCCATATGCGGGATAATAAGATCAGGGATTTGAACGAGCTTGCCGTTTTTACCTACGTTGTGGAACAGGGTGGATTTACCGCAGCGGCAAAGGCAGTCCGGCTACCCAAGTCGAGTATCAGCCGCCAGATCGCCAGTCTTGAGAAACGGCTGGGTGTTCGCTTACTGGAACGCACGACCCGAAAGATTCATGTCACGGAGATTGGTCATATTTACTACAGGCATTGTCGGCGCATGCTCGACGAGGCTGATCATGCCGATCTCTACGTCGAGCAAGCCATGGAGATACCGCGCGGTATTTTGCGGGTCAGTGCCTCGGTTACGACGGGTCAGCACCTGCTTGCGCCACTGGTCGCTGAATTTATCACGCAGTACCCGGAAGTGAAGTTTGAGCTGGTCTGGACGAATCGTCAGGTTGATGTCATTGACGAAGGGTTTGATTTGGTGGTTCGGATCGGTCCCCTTCAGGATTCAAGTCTGGTTGCACGCAGTCTCGGCCAGTATCGGTTGCGTCTATACGCCAGTGCGGAGTACCTCAGTGCACGGGGCAGGCCACGGAAGCCGGAGGATCTTCAGGATCACGACTGTTTGCTGATGAGTGATATGGAGGGTGGTCATCAATGGATATTTTCAATGGGCGATATCACCCAATATGTAGGGGTAACGCCGCGTGTATCAGTCAACGATTTTAACTCGTTGCGGCGAATGGTGGCCGACGGGAGTGGGATTGCAATTCTTCCCAGTTACCTGCACGTCGACGATTACCATGATCGACTCGTCAGTGTCCTGGATGATTGGACGGACTGCTTGATTGAGCTTCATGCGCTATTTCCCAGTCACCGCGGCGCGACACCAAAAGTACGTGCTTTTCTCGACTTTTTAGTTGTTCGGCTCGGGGGATTGAAGGGGGGCTGACAGAGGGCAGGGTTGAATTAACGCAACACTAATGATTTTTTTATTCGTCTCGTTTATAAGGTTAAAACCACCGCCTTTAGGCGGTCAGATTTATCCGTGCGGCCTGTTGTATGGATTGTTGAAGGCGTAGGCAAGTTGTTGCGGTCGTCTCTGTAGGATGCGGGTGAGCGGTAGCGAACCGCATCGTTGGCGTTATTACGTTCTGAGTGTTGGTGATTGTGTCACTGCTCTTGATCGATGCGGTTCGTGGAACTCACCACATCCGGATTACCGGGAATTATGGCAGGGCCGGGTTTAAAACGGCTCTACCGATCCGTATCCGGGCTTTCAGTCCGTAAAACTAACCCACCCGCTTTAGCGGGTGGTTGTTGAGTTATGGTACTGATCCCGCTTACGCTGATTGGCGTGCTGCCCGGCCATGTCCTGCCGGGGGTTGTTCGCTGCCGTCTCGATGACAGGCATGGCCGCCCTGGCCGGCAGCATCGTACATACTCCATCGCTCTGGTTCTCGGTATCTTGGTGCTTGTGGCATTAACCGTGATGCCGATGATGCGCTGCGCTGGTCGCGACGGGCGCGTGCAGGCTGGATTGAGCGGGGGCGGTTTACTGGCACCCTTATACTGTCCTTTGTTGATCAATTCGATCAATATTTCTATCACCAGAATTAATTGCTATGATCCGGGAATACTGAATATCAGAAAGGGTTAATACGCTGTTATGGCTGATCGCCGATTACGTGTGTTCTATAGTGTCGCCCGCCTACTGAGCTTTACCAAGGCCGCAGACAGCCTGCATATGACCCAGCCCGCGGTGACCTTCCAGGTGCGTCAGCTGGAGGACTATTTCAATACCCGCCTGTTCGACCGCACCCATAACAAGATCAGCCTCACCGAGGCGGGGGCGCGTGTCTACGCCTACGCCGAGAAGATCTTCCACCTCTATGACGAGATGGAAAACGCCGTGCGCGAGCTGACCGGTGAGATCAGTGGCGTGCTGATCCTCGGTGCCAGCACTACCGTGGCCGAATACATGCTGCCGGCCCTGCTGGGTGATTTCAAGGCCAAGTACCCGGACGTCAACATCCGCTTGAAGGTCTCCAATACCGACGGCATCGTCTCGATGGTGGAGAACAATATCATCGACCTGGGCGTGGTGGAGGCGCCGGTGTTGAACAAGAATTTGGCCGTCGAGGAGTGCCGTACCGACCGTCTGGTGGCCATTACGCCGCCGGGACATGCCCTGGCAAAAGGTGATACGGTGCCGGTCAAGGCCATCCTCGACTACCCGTTCATCTGCCGTGAAGAAGGTTCTGGTACGCGCGAGGTCATCAATGAGTATCTCAAACAGG
This sequence comes from Chromatiales bacterium, assembly GCA_026999335.1. Lineage (GTDB taxonomy): Bacteria > Pseudomonadota > Gammaproteobacteria > SZUA-152 > SZUA-152 > DRQN01. Next base: position 1,984 of record JALTPW010000277.1, on the reverse strand, counting down.
CCGGAGTCGATCCCGTGCAGCTGAACGTGATTATGGAGCTGGGCAGTCTGGAGGCGATCAAGGGTGCGGTGGAGGCGGGTATCGGCGTCAGCATCGTCTCCCGCGCAACACTGGCCAAGGAGATCAAGCTGGGTTCGCTGGAGGTGCTGGAGCTGGATACCCCGCTGGAGCGTCCCTTTTCCTTTGTGCACCAAAAACACAAGTTCCGGCAGTGCGCCATGGATGAGCTGCTGGAGTTTGCACGCAATTATTGCCGCGATCACCGGGACATCAGCTAAGTCGGGATGGTGGTATCAGGCAATGGTGTTGCAGATTCCGGTGGGTAAACGCAAAAATTTAACGGCGGCAAAAAAGAAGCTACTGGCTCGCTTTGAATGCCTGTCCGAAACACAGCGTGAGACATTGCTGTCCTTCGCTGAATTTCTCGCTACCCGGACACCGCAGGATCCGACTGAGGCGACTCCTCCGCCGGAGCCGCGTTATACTCCCCGTCCCGAACAGGAAAGCGTCATTGCCGCCATCAAACGCCTTAATGCCACCTATTTTATGTTGGAAGACCGTGCCGGCCTGCTCAATGAGACCTCGCTGCTGATGACCCAGCACGTCATGCAGGGGCGGGATATCCGTGAGGTGATCGATGAGCTGGAGACCCTGTTCGCGCGTTTTTATGAGGAATGGCGGGTGGAGATGCGCTCATGAATGTCCTGCGCGCCTGGTTCAGCCGTAATTTCTCCAACCCGCAGACGGTTATTCTGGCCCTGTTTCTGCTGGGCGGTTTTGTGCTTGTCTTTTATATGGGCGGCATGCTGGCGCCGTTACTGGCGGCGGTGGTCATTGCCTACCTGTTGGAGGCCATCGTGCAGGTGATGGAGCGTCGTGGCATGCCACGCCTACCGGTGGTGATCCTGGTGTTTTTGCTGTTTGTCATCGTGTTTCTGTTCCTCATGCTGTGGCTGGTGCCCATGCTGTCGCGACAGGTGGCGCAATTGGCGCAGGATCTGCCGCGCCATATCGATGCCGGTCAGAAGCTGCTGATGCGCCTGCCTGAAATATATCCGCAGTTGTTTACGCAAGAGCAGGTACGGGATATCGTCAATAGTCTGCAGAAAGAATTGGCGGGGCTGGGGCAGAGCCTGTTGGCGCTTTCACTGGCCTGGATTCCCAGTCTGATCGCCCTTGCCGTGTACTTGATTCTGGTGCCCATGATGGTGTTTTTCTTTCTCAAGGATAAAAACCAGATCGTGGACTGGATGGGGTCTTATCTGCCGCGCCAGCGTGAGTTGACGACGAGTGTCTGGCGTGAGGTGGACTTGCAGATCGGCAACTACATTCGTGGCAAATTTACCGAGATTCTTATCATAGGCGGCGCCAGTTACATCACCTTCGTGCTGATGGGTCTGAACTATGCCGCCCTGCTGGGTGTGCTGGTGGGCTTGTCGGTGGTGATTCCTTACATCGGTGCTACCGTGGTCACCATTCCGGTGGCGATGATCGCCTATCTCCAGTGGGGCTGGGGTTCCGAGTTTGCTTACCTGATGCTGGCCTACGCCATCATCCAAGTGCTGGATGGCAATGTGGTGGTGCCGCTGTTGTTTTCTGAGGCGGTGAACCTGCACCCGGTGGCGATTATCGTCGCGGTGCTGGTGTTCGGTGGATTATGGGGTTTTTGGGGGGTGTTCTTCGCCATCCCGCTGGCGACCCTGGTGAAGGCCGTGCTCACTGCTTGGCCTAAGGCCGAGGAACCTGAACCGGCGGAGGCCTGAGGTGGATGTTTTTTTAGTTGGAGCGGGCCATGCCCGCGATAGCCTTCTCTACCCGGCCTCGGATATGTACAAAAGGGTATCTTCGGCTGCTCTTACCGCCGATATTGGCGTAGACCTCATCGCGGGCATGGCCCGCTCCTACCCCGTCAAGTGGTTTACAGCGTTTTCACTGCCGCCAACACTTTATGTCCCGGGACGCTTTGCTTTGCGCCATCCCGCTG
>JALTPW010000276.1 GCA_026999335.1 Chromatiales bacterium | reverse complement strand
TCAATACTGAAACTGGAGGCCAGTGCCGCCGGCTCATAATCCTGCTCGATATCTTTTAACAAATCGACCAGTAATTCGATTTTATTTTCCGATAACATGTAAATTCTCCTGTCAGTCAATGCGGTGCTTATTTTAGATATTTATTTACAGTTAGACGGCCTTGGCCAGCAGGTCGACATCCGGCAAGAATGCCTGAAGTTCCAGCTGTGAATCGACATCCCTGCAAGCATCGGCGGCAAGAACGACCCAGACGTCCTGCATTTCCGCCAGCCGTTGGAACGCTGTTTCATCAAAGTCCTCCTGCAAACCCGCCAGATCATGGATAAAACCCTTCAGCGACTCAGACAAATAGGCCTTGTCGGGATAGGCCTGCACCAAGCCCTCGGCAATGGCATCCAGCGCCTCTGGCTGAGACGGGTCGTTCACTGCATCCAATAATGAATGTCCGATCAGGCGGGCAATGGCCTCGACACAGTCCAGCGCCTGCTCATATTTTTTTGCCAGTTGGAATACACGGCGATATTCACGCTCATGTGCCGCCTCAGAAAAATTGGCCGACACGGTTTCCTGTACCGCCCCCATGCATTCACCACCGCCGAGAGCCAACACCCGGAAATCCTGTGTTTCACCGAAGTCTTTCAACAAATTGGGAATATCGGCTTCCTTTATTTCCTGTAGATCCCCCAGCAAATCCTGGAAATAATCCGCGCTCTGGCGCTGCGTCCAGTTCAGGAACGATTCATTCCCCTGGCGTACTTCCTGAAACGCCTGTTTGACGCGCCGCACAGCCTCTGGCGCCCGAGATGCCGGCACTTCCGGCCCGCGCACGGCAATGGCACCACCGGCCCGGCCATCGCCACCAAAATGCATCCGGTAATGTGGAATTAACTTGCCGTGCTTGCGCCGGCCTTCACCATGCAGGCCGATATCTCCCACATAGGGTTGCGCGCAGCCGTTGTGGCAGCCACTGACGCGAATGCGAAGATCGTCCACGCCACCGCTCAGTTCGTCGCACACCAGGCGTGAAGCGGTGATTCCCAGACGGCAGGTCCAGGTACCCGGACAGGCCACCACGTCATCGCCAACGCAGGGGGAATCCAGGCCCAGTGCCGCCAGTTCGTTGCGCACGGCCTCCAGCTCTGCGGCCGGAATATTCAGCAACATCAGGTTCTGATCCTGGGTCACGCGCACATCGTGCAGACCACGTTGCAATAGCAGTGCGGCAATCCCTCGCAGCTGGGGCACCGACAGATCACCCAGCGGCAGACTGACAGGGAACACATAGAGGTTTGCCTGCTTCTGCTCCAACACCTCCCGCGGCGCGCCCGCCGCTCCCACCGAGGCGTCGCGGGCATTCAGCCACTGAGCCGGTGGCAGTGACTCATCGGCATAGGCCGCGCGCGTGCGTTGCAGCTCGGTCTGATAACGCTGCACGAATTCTTCCTCGCCCAGCTTATCCAGGAGAAATTTGAGTCTCGCCCGGGCTCGGCGTTTGCGGTCGGAATAGCGGTGATGCAGTGCCAACACGGCCTCGATCACCGGCAACAATTCCTGTTCCTGGATGAATTCTTCCAGCACAATGGCCGGGCGCGGCTTATGCCCCAGGCCACCTGCCGCCAGTACCTTGTAACCAAACCCGCCATCACGCCGGGTCGCCACCACGGCCAGGTCATGAAACAGGCCTTGGGCACAATCGGATTCACAGCCGGAAAAACTCATCTTGAACTTGCGCGGCAGATGCTGGGTCAACGGGTGGCGCAAAAAGCGCGCAGCCACGGCATCGACAATCGGCTGCACATCCGTGTGTTCCGCCGGACAGACACCGGCCAGCGGGCAGGCGGTGATATTGCGCACGGTATTTCCGCAGGCCTCACGTGAGGTCAGGCCCTGTGCCGCCATCTCCTCCAGCACCTGTGGGGTATCGGCGAGTGGAATGCTATGCAATTGCAGATCCTGGCGCGTGGTCACGCTGGCGATATCATCCTGGGAATAATCCGCCAACAGGCTGGCGACAACGCCCAATTGCTCGGCACTCACATAGCCGCCGGGCAGTTTGACGCGCACCATGTGGACGCCTTCCTGCCGCTGGCCATAGACACCTTGTTGCAAACGGATGGCCTGAAAACGGTCTTCATCCAGATCACCCTGCAAATAGCCCTTGACCGCTTCGTGATATTGTACAAGCTCTTCCCCGTCAATCCATTTGTCGTTATGTGCCACAGTCATCTCCTCTTAGGGGTTGGCGTCAAAATTAATTTATATTTATGGGCGTCGAGGCGCTCGCCTGCCAAGGCGCAACAACGCAGGAATATTGGTTATCTTTCAAGTTGTTGCAACGCAGTCAGGCGAGATGCATCGGCGTTCAGAAATGTGAATTAATTTTGACGCCAGCCCTTAGCCTGGAAAATCAGGCAACCATGCGAAATCCAATCACCAATAAAAGCGTGGCCAATGCCGGCCTCAACCAACGTTCCGGTATTTTCTTACTGAGCCGGCTGCCCACGTAAATGCCGGGCAGTGAGCCGATCAGCAACATCATCAGCAAGCCTGTGTCCACCGAGCCCATCTGCCAGTGCCCGAACCCGGCAACGGCGGTCAGCGGCACGGCATGTGCTATATCCGTCCCCACCACCCGTACCGCGCTGAAGCGGGGATAGAGCCAGAATAAAACGGCGGCGCCCAGTGCCCCGGCGCCCACTGAGGTCAGTGTCACTAGCACCCCCAGCACCACACCGGCAGCCACCGTGATCCAGGCAACACCCTCGCGTTCGACACCATCATCATCATCGTGACTGTGTGGCTGCCTACTCAGGTGCGACCGCCACAGCAACGCTGCAGCTGTCAGCATCAAGGCCACGCCAAGGAGGGTAGTAATGAATCCCTGCGTCTCCGCAGAATGGGTATCAACCTCGCCCAACACGGCCAGCGTCAACAGGGCGGCTGGCAGACTGCCACAAGCCAGGCGGCCAACGACACGCCAGTCCACGGTTGACTGGCGGGCATGTATCCAAACACCATTGGCCTTGGTGATGGCGGCAAAAACCAGATCCGTACCCACTGCCACGGCCGGTGAGATACCAAAGCCAAAGATCAGCAACGGGGTCATCAAAGCGCCGCCACCGACACCGGTGATTCCCACCAGCAGGCCAACACCAAATCCCGATACGATATATCCCACATCCATTGCGTCTGCTTCACTTTTTCCAGGCGCCCGCAGTGACCACCGACGCTCTCCTACGTGGCGCCAACCTTAACAACAGCCAAATAGATTGAAAAAGAATACTTTTGTCTATATAAATACCTCAAGGTTATATGTGAGGCGTAAGGGGTTTGAGATGAAGTTGCACCAATTGCGTTATATTTGCGAAGTCGCGGATCGAGACCTCAACATCTCCGAGGCTGCGGAGGCCATGCACACCTCGCAACCCGGTGTGAGCAAACAGATCCGTCTGCTCGAATCTGAGCTGGGGGTACCGATATTCTCCCGTACCGGCAAACGACTGACGGCGCTCACTGAGCCCGGTGCAGAGGTTGTGCAAGCGGCTCGCCGCGCCCTGCGCGAGGTGGAAAACATCCGCCGTATCGGCCAGGAATATACCGGCGAAAATACCGGCACTCTGACTATCGCCACGACCCATACCCAGGCCCGCTATATACTGCCACCGATGATTCAGCAATTTCGTGATCGGCACCCGGATATTCGACTGCAACTGCGCCAGGGCAGCCCGGAGCAGATCTGCGAGATGGCCTACCGTGGCGAGGCCGATATTGCCATCGCCACCGAGGCCGTGGCCTCTTCCGAGGGGCTCATTGCCTTGCCCTGTTACCGCTGGCACCATTGCGTGCTGGTGCCGGCCGGGCATCCGCTGCTGGCGCTGGGCAGACCGCCGACACTGAAAGAACTGGTCGCCTATCCCATCGTCACCTACGACTTCGCCTTTGGCGGCCGCTCGCAATTGAGCCAGATCTTCGTCAAGGCCGGCCTGGAGCCACAAGTGGTGCTGACGGCACTGGACGCCGATGTGATCAAAACCTACGTGGAGCTGGGATTGGGTGTGGGTCTGGTAGCCAATGTCGCCTTCGAGCCGGAACGGGATGTAAACCTGCGCCTGATCGACATCACGCAGTTATTCCCCGCCAGCACCACCTGGGTGGGTGTCCGGCGAGGTAGTTATTTGCGGGGGTTTGTCTACGACTTCATCGAACTGTTTGCGCCACACCTGGATCGGGCAACGTTGAAAGCGGCATTGAATGCCGAGTGAAGCAGACGATCAGGGTGTCAGAGGAATCACACAGAAAACAGCTTAGGCTCGGGCTTTAGTGGTCGGGTTAGCGATGCAATTCCCAAGGGTGGTACAGGTGAGAGTCGAAGATTATGGATAGCTGGCGAATAACAAAACTCGTCTTGGCCATAGGGTTGGGCATTCTGGCGACGGGTAGCTTTGCTGATGGCTGGGATCCTGGCTCGAAGGCAACGGCGCAAGGCAGCATCATTAATACCCGTCACAATATGACCATGAGTTACCTCGGTGCCAGCGCCATTTTCATGAGTGGTGTCCGCAATGATTATGGTGCGGTCTGTGTCTACTGCCATACTCCTCACGGCGCCAACAGACAGATCGATGCGCCACTCTGGAACCGTACTATCAATACCGGCACCTACACCATCTACGATAGGCCGACGACATTGATGCGTCTCATCGGTTAGCCGGGCCCTGGTTCGTTAACCTGCCTTTCCTGTCATGATGGCGCCATCGCTATTGATTCCGTGCTTAAACATGATGGCGCCATCGCTATTGATTCCGTGCTTAAATATGCCGGGTTCCGGCTGGGAACCTACGCTCAGCGGGGCAATGAACAGTGAAGCCGGTGTCTCCAATCAGTCCTTTCTGGGCCTCTGGAAG
>JALTPW010000275.1 GCA_026999335.1 Chromatiales bacterium | reverse complement strand
TGAAATACCACGATCCGCCCATTAAACATATCAGCAACATAGATCCGGTCATGGCTATCGATCCAAACTCCCGCAGGCAGGTAAAATTGCCCGACCCCCGAGCCCGTACCACCGATCGGCAGTAAAAACTGGCCATCAGAGTCGTAAATCAGCAAGTAATCATGAAAAGACTCAATAACATAGATATTTCCCTCCGAATCCGCAGCAACGCCCTTTGGCCGTACCAGGTTACCGACATAAAGCCCCCGCTCCCCCAGGGAATTCAGAAAACTCCCCTCGGAGTCAAGCACCTGCACGCGGGCATTGAACGTATCGGTGACGTATAGCCGCCCATCACGAAAGCTCAGGTGTGTCGGGGCATTGAAGGTTGCTTTGCCGGTTCCCTGGCGACCAAAGATGTCGAGTAAACGGCCATCATCGGCAAATACCTTGATGTTGTGCTCTGACGTGTCAGCCACATAGATCTTGCCACTTGAGGTGTCGATAGCCAGTCCGGTGGGGCGGGCGAGATCTCCCAGGCCGATAACCGCCAATGGCTTCCCCTGTGGATTCAAGCGGAACACTCTGGCCAGTTCCGAGTCGGCGATGAGGATGTCACCATTTGCCGCAATAGCGATCCCGACGGGTGAAGCAAAATTTGTCGACTTACTCGCCTGATCCCAGACCGATAACGTCCCAGCAGCCTGATCGAAGACAAAAATGGCCAGCCTGGAAGCATCCGTCACCAAAATGCGGCCTGCATTATCGACGACCCCGGACTGGGGTCGTTGTAAAACATTTTGAAAGCTGGCCTTGCTACCCAAACCAACAATAGCGCTGAAAAAATGACGCACCCGACTCGCCGCACTGTCCTTCTCCAGCGCCTCAAAGTTGCCTTCCCCGGTCAGCTCACCCACAAAGCGGTAACGTGGAGGCTCCGGCGCCGATGGCCAAACACGTGTCTGCTCATCTCCGGAAAAACGCATAACCTGCCGGGTTTCGGCACAACCACTGGTCAGTAGCGCGAGCAGCAGAAAGAGAGGCCATCGATGCATGTGTATCACCCTCCGCTCACCGCAGGTATTGCTGCATTTGGATTTATTCGTAGCACCTGAACCCGTCGGTTAAGGCTGTCCGCAACGTAGAGGCGATCATCATTTACCCACAGCCCGGACACCGTTCGGAAACGCCCTGGCGCCGAGCCGCCGCCGCCAAATGTCATCAGCAAATTGCCATCCTGAAAGATCCTCAGTGTATCGTCAGACTGATCGCTGACATAAACCCGCTGATCGCGATCAACTGCCGCGGCAAGCGGGTATACCAACACATCTTCACCAAAGGCGTAACGGAAAGTGCCATCCCAGGTCAGCACCTGAACCGGCGGCATCTCCAGACGGTCAAAGATATAGAGCCCATCCGAGCCAACAGCCAGCG
>JALTPW010000274.1 GCA_026999335.1 Chromatiales bacterium | reverse complement strand
TAAATAAGGCGACAGCACATGATCTTCGACGACCCCCGCCAGGCAAACATCGACAAACACTTGTTTGCCACCCCCGGCCACCACACCTACGCCGTCGTGGATGGTGCTGCACTGCCCGGATTATTATCCAGACTCTATAAACTACCCGGCAGACTATTACTGCCTGTTTCGTGGCGAACTGCTGCCCAAACTAGCCGCCAGCGTCCCCTATCTCATCAAACTCGCACCATACACCCCCCATCAGCACCTGATATCAAAAAGAGAAAAAAGTCACATGTTACACATCGACCCGGAACAATTGACCCTGAAGATTGCAAAAGAGTTAGGGTTTGTCGACTGGTACAGCAATGATTTCATGGCCCAAAACCTACCCGGATTTATGCAGCCTTCGGCCCTGAAATCCGCCATGAAATGGTCAAGAACAGCCGTCATCAAGCGTTCAAACACGGCTTCAAGGATCCCGTCAGCCAGACTCACTTCGTTACCTTGATGTGGCACATTGACCCAGACTTCCATCACTTCTCTGGTTTTCAGGAAATTGCCCGAGCCATCCGGCAACCCGGGTCGGAACGCATCAATGATTTCTATCAGGTCAGCGATACCCACCGGGATCATGCCGTACAAAACGCAGACGACCGCCACTGGTTCAGTGAGACGGCGCTATGAATAGTCCCGCCGCCCAGGCCCGGATACAGAAAGCCGAAAAAGAACTGCAACAGCTGGAAATGGCCTATGCGGAACTGGCTGCGGATGCCAGCCTGACTGCCGTCAGCATGGCGCCGCCGCCCTTTGGCACCGCGGCGGACATCGTGAGTCTTGGCCGGTCGTTATGGAAAGGTGACTGGGGTGGCGCGCTGTTGGACGTTGTGGGTATCATTCCGCTTGTTGGTGACGGCATCAAGGGGTAGAGTAGAGAACAGGCTTACCGCCCCGTAGATCAAACCTATCTGTTGCCGCCCCTTTCGTCTGGCGGTGCCTCAATAGTTTAATCGTAGTCACGTTCACCTGCCCTCCCTCATCAAACCGCGCATACGGTTCTCCCGTACACGGCTTTCCGATGTCCTTCACAACGAGGCATGCACCGTTATCAGCGGCTTGGCCTTGATGTAGAGCTTCCTCGGCAACTGCTCCTGCGTTGCCCTACCTCCTGCATCCATGCAGTCGTCTGTAGCGTCCTAATCTTTCCGGGGTTGATAGCACCCTGGCAATCCCCTGATTCTCCGCTCTTCAGTTGCGCGAACAAAGTAGGGCCCCTTTCCTCGGTGCAGAGTTATGTTGTCTCTGCTCCTCAAACGGTCTTATGAACCCCTCCTGCATGGAGGGGTCTTGCAATCACGCATAAATTGGACAATGCATGATTGCAAGACCTAATGGAATGGTTCGCCCCGCTCCCTAAACGGCCTCAAATTTCGA
>JALTPW010000273.1 GCA_026999335.1 Chromatiales bacterium | reverse complement strand
TACGAATGGGCGGCATGGGCGCAGGCCATGGATAGCGTAGATCAAATAATGAGGGGAAGAGTGCAGCGGAATGCATATATGCACTTGGTAGAGAATAAGATTACCCTCACGGCTGAGGAAATAGAATTCTGGGAGGCAGTCGCTTATGGATGCCATTAAAAAGGGGATTATGGCTTGTTTCTTGTGGGGTTTTGCATCAATGGCATTGGCAGAAGAAGGCGCTACGTTATTGAGTGACAAACAGGAAGATGAAATCATTAATCTCGTCTATTCACAACTAAGAGCCTCCATCGAACAACTTGAAACAAATATTGACCGATGTGAGATATTGGCGAGAAAAAATGTGCTTAAGCCTAAGTTGTTCCAGTCATTACCCTTAACGGAGCAAGAAAAGAGAATAGCATTAAGTTACCTTAGCTATGTAGCACAAAGCGAATGCGAAGATACTAGACTATGGGCAAATATTCCTTTGGAACTGGCCCAGCTCAAAGACATGGAAAAATATTACAAGGGGAAAAATATCATAAAGACTGAGCAATACTTGGATATAATCTGTTGCATGATTTCGAGAAGGTATTTCGAGTCAAAATGGAAATATCTGAAAATTGCCCCTGAAGTCAGGAAAAAACTGGAACGTATGCCAGAATTACAAGAGCCTTTTGATGTCATTCAAACAACCAAAATAATGGGATTGCTCTAGCTCGGCGTCTCATACGAATGGACGGCATGGGCGCAGGCCATGGATAGTGTAGATCATCTAGTAACGAGAAGAATTCAGCAGGCTGCATCCCTGCTCCTGATCGAGCATAAGATTACTCTCTCGACTGAAGAAGCAGAATTCTGGGAGGCCGTCGCTTATGGATGCGGTTAAAAAAGGAATTCTGGCTTTCTTCTTGTGGAGCTTTGCATCAATGGCATTGGCAGAAGAAGGCGCTACGTTATTGAGTGACAAGCAAGAAGATGAAATCATTAACCTTGTTTACTCACAACTAAGAAGCTCTATCGAACAACTTGAAAAAAATATCGAACGATGTGAAATGTTGGAAAGAAGTAATGTGCTTGACCCAACATTATTCCAGTCATTGTCATTAACGGAGCAAGAAAAAAGAATAGCATTAAGTTATTTTGGCTTTATGGCGCAAAGCAAATGTGAAGACACTGAGCTATTGGCAAATATTTATTTGGAATTTGCCCAGCTCAAAGATATGGAAAAATATTACAAAGGAAAAAACATAATAAATGTCATCGAAACTGATAAATACCTGGACTTGATCTGTTGCATGATTTTGAGAAGGCATTTCGAGTCAAAATGGAAATATCTGAAAATCGCCCCCGAAATCAGAAAAGAACTGGAACGCATGCCCGAATTACAAAAACCCTTCGATGTTATTAAATCAGTCAGGGGAATGGGATTG
>JALTPW010000272.1 GCA_026999335.1 Chromatiales bacterium | reverse complement strand
CGGGAGGACGGTGAATGGCGGGCACAGATCAGTGACCGACTGGATAGCCTCTCACGGCGTGAGCAGGAGGTGCTCCATCTGCTGATCCGCGGCAATCCTAACAAGGTTATCGCCCACGAAATGAATCTCAGCACCAAGACCGTAGAGACCCACCGTGCCCACATCATGCGTAAGCTGGGGGTGAACTCCATGGCCGGGTTGGTATGGATCGCGCTGGCCTCCGGTGACTACCAGGATGTACCGGATCAACTGCCCTTCACCGTGCCGCCCTCGAGCCTGCAACCCCTGGCCCTGCGCTAAACTACTTTTTTTTGCCGCCCGCGTAGTCCTGGCGATATTTTTCCGCCAGGCTGCGGGCAATTGCGTATTCGTTCTGTGTCAGCTGCGCGGCAATACGGTCGCGCTCCTGCGCGGCGCTGTGCAGGCCCTGCACGACTGCGGTATCCAGCCATGCGTAGGCGACCATCAGGTTTTTCCCCACACCCCGCCCACGTTTATACAGCCAACCCAGGTTGTTCTGTGCCTGCGGGTTGCCGTGCTCGGCGGCCAACCGGTACCACTGAGCCGCCTGCTGGAAATCCTGCGCTACGCCACTGCCTTCTTCATACATGGTGGCCAGATTGTACTGGGCAAAATCGGCCCCTTGATCGGCGGCGCGGCGATACCATTTCACCGCCTGTTGGAAATTCATGGGGATGCCAACACCGGTATTGTAAGAAACCGCCAGGTTAAACTGGGCATGGATATCGCCCTTTTCTGCGGCCTTGCGATAATAAACGACAGAACGGGCGGGATCCTCCGCCACACCCCTGCCAAGTTCATACATCATGCCCAACAGGTTGAGGGCGGCGGGATTGCCCTGCCCGGCCAGCGGCACAGTGAAATTGTAGGCGACGGTGTAGTCGCCGGCGTAATAGGCGTTCAGGCTGTGTTCGAGCGGGTCTTTCTGCGCATGGACAGGGCCCACGGACAGGCTACAGCTGACGGCAATCAGGGCCATGAGAATGTGCTGATGCTTCATGTTCCCTCCCCAGGAACCTCTGCCCGGATAAAACAGCAGGCGGCTGAATCCAACATTTCACGCTCACACCGAGTACTCTTTCAAGGTGATATTTGTCAATTAACGAGACTGTATTGTTGTGCTTGAAAAGAGTACATAGTGATAGTAGCTGCAATCCCCCCCGTTGTCTCCCACTCTTTTGCTCGGGAATATTATGGGCTCGTCCCACTGGTGTGCAACATGCGATGTAATTCGTCCGTATTCAGGATCGCGACCCGCTCGTTCTCATCCTGAAATATACCGCGAATCAATGGCTGGATTTCATCATTGATCGTTGCTGGCGCCGATATCAGTTGCGCAGGCCGATAACGTGCCATCCCTTTGACTTCATCGACGGGAAAAACATAGCGCCCCTC
>JALTPW010000271.1 GCA_026999335.1 Chromatiales bacterium | reverse complement strand
CGACATCGAAGTGCGCCCCATTCATCACCGCCTCGAATCCCGGGTGCGCGCGCACATCTTCCTGTGCATGCTCGCCTACTACGTGCAATGGCACATGATCGAGGCATGGCGCCCACTGTTGTTCTGCGACGAGGATCAGCAGGCCAAGGCCTCGCGCGATCCCGTGGCACCGGCCGAACGTTCTCCCGCCGCACTGCGCAAAGTCCACTCCCGTACCCTCGACGATGGCAGCGAAACACATAGCTTCCGCACCCTGCTCAAGCGACTCAGCAGCATTGTCCGCAATCGCTGCCGTATCCAGGGCACGAGTCACGACACCCCCACCTTCGACGTGGTTACCACACCCGACGCCAAACAACGGCGTGCCTACGATCTCCTGGAGGCAATCAACGTGTAGGCAGAGCGGTGCAGTCGACTCCCTTCTATCTCTTTGAATAAACAGCTAATTACGCTTATTGATCCGGGGAACTTCAGTTTAATAGCCCAGTATTTCCTTTGCAACCATGAGGTCGGGGGGGGCAAATCCTCTCACGCCGGTCATATATCATGCGGCCTGTAGCTCAATTCAAAAGCCAGAAAAGCTTAAAGAAACTCGCGGGATTCCAAAATATCAGGAATTCGGCTATCACCTATCCCCTATCCCCTTAAACAGCTACATCACATCTGTTATGCTTGTATTTTAAAAGCAAGTATTTAGTTGCCTTGAATATTCATAACATGCTGTTTTACCAGTAGAATAAAGAATGAAAATACCAGTATCACCACCAGCTTATGACACCATCTTGCAGTCCATTGTTGAGGCTGGCCCAGATACGCTTCTGCATCTGATGAGAGACGGTAGCCCGGTTGACCAAAAAGGTCGCTACCTACATTGGGACAAGCTTCGCCATCTGCCCCCTCCAGATGGTTTAAGTAGCGAAGAATGGTGGTTTCGTATAAAAACAGCGCGCCGAAATCTGCACCAGTTACTTCCGCTGCAAGACAAGCAAGGCAAGCCACTTCCGTTCGCAACACCTGACCATATATTGCGTGAATTGCATTGGCTGGATCGCTATGCAGCCGGGAATATTCAATCCAGTGATGCCATCACCAATACGCAAACACGTAATACCTATCTGATCCGCTCACTGATTGAAGAAGCGATTAATTCCAGTCAGCTTGAAGGGGCTTCTACCACGCGCGATGTCGCCAAAGAGATGATTCGTCAAAATCGAAGCCCAACCGACAAAAGCGAACGAATGATCCTGAATAATTACCATGCCATGCAATTTATTCGAGATATCAAAGATGAAACTCTGACTCCGTCCATAGTGTTTGAACTACATAGGCTTCTGACCAGCGACACATTGGATGAGATGGCGGTAGGACGTTTCCGCACTAAGCTGGATGACATTCATGTAATAGATAACGCCACCCAACAATATTTGCATACCCCTCCAGCCGCTGAACAGCTACCAGAACGACTGCAGGCGTTGTGTGATTTTGCGAACAGTGAAAGTAACACTGAATCTGATGTTGTTTTCTTACACCCTGTTATCAAGTCAATCATTCTGCATTTTATGCTTGCTTATGATCATCCTTTTTGCGATGGCAACGGACGCACAGCGCGGGCATTATTTTACTGGTCGATGGCCAGACAGGATTACTGGCTGATTGAGTTTGTTTCCATCTCACGAGTCATCAAACAGGCATCAGTACAATACGCTAAAGCATTTTTACATACGGAAACCGATGATAATGACCTAACTTATTTCCTAATACATCAACTGGATGTAATCCACCAGGCAGTAGATGCTCTGCATATTTTCCTTGATCAAAAAATGCAGGATATTAGCGAAGCAGAACAACGGTTGACAGATAACCCGCGTCTGAAGGGGAAGTTGAATTTTCGCCAGTTAGCCTTATTGCGTCACGCACTCAAACATCCTCGCTTTAGTTATGTGGTGCAGGAACACCAACGGTCACATGGAATCTCTTATGACGTGGCACGCAAGGACTTGTTGGAGATGGCTGACACATTGAAGTTGCTGGTAAAAACCAAACAAGGAAAACGTTATTATTTTGTTACCCCGAATGACCTTGAACAGAGAATAGCAACGTGAGGGACAAAACTAAAACCAGTGCCGACTTTTAGAGGCGTGCACGAAATAACTTCCTGACCCTGCATCTTGGCCTTATCTCCTGAGTCGCTCTACCTTCTGCATCCATGTAGTCGTCTTCTTCAGCCCGTCTTCGTCTAGCAAAAGTAGGTTCTTTATTTTCCATTAATTGGGTTAAAACCACCTTTAGTAGCTAAGAGTTTATTATCTTTTATTCAAATAGTGGTATTTTCTGTCCTTAGGCTTCTAACAGGGCAATTGCAATACAAATGAGAGAAAGCTTGGTAGGGTGGGCAGGTTTTTCATGCCCACGCGGAATATGCACCAACCGCGTGGGCACATAAAACGTGCCCACCCTACATGGTTTTTCAACAGGTAGTTTATTTCTTCTTATTCCCCATCATTTCAACGCCAAGATCTTGCGTGGTCTTCATCATCCATAAATTCATAAAGCCAGCTGCCGCATTGCCATCGGCTACCCCATTTGCGCCACTGCCATTCATTGTGATGTCAGGCACCCATTTTTGCTTGCCAAGCTCCTTGGACAGTACGGTCATCACTTTGACATAGGCGTCCAGTTTTTGTTGCAGGGCACCATCTGCCTCGTAGATCAGGCGCTTTTGTTCCCCGAGCCCTTGACCCTCAAGAATATAGGCTTCTTTATTGTGTTTGGCGGCCTGGACGTTTAGCTTGGCCATGGTGACTTCTTTTTCAGAAGCGATAATGGCCTTGGTCTTGTCAAGTTTAGCCAGCTCAACTTTTTTGTTGGCGGCGCCAAGATCCTGTTGTTTGGTGACTTTCGCGACAGCGAGTTTTCGTTCGGCATTGATGATTGCCACGGTTTTTTCCTCTTCCGCTGAAACTTCGGCCTTTTTCATTTTTACCATGGCCTCATATTCGGCGATTTTTACTTTCTTTTTGCCAAATTCTTCCGCGGCCAATCTTTCCTGTTTTGCCCGCTCGGCAGCTATCTTGGCAACGATGGTCTGCTGAAGCGCTTCTCTCTTGGTTTTAATGAGATTTTCTGTCGCTTCTTCATAACGAATGTTGGTGATCTGGAATTGCTTGAATTTTATGCCGTAGCGCTCAAGGGGGTTTTCGTTCTGAAGTTTGACGCCGTTTTCTGTTTTTACCCGTACAACATTGCTTTCACTGAGATCGCTGATTGATCCTCCGTCCTGTTCTGATCGGCTGATTTCTTCGGTTATATAGGTGCCTTTGGTCAGCTGACCCCGTGCCCATTCGGAGAAAATAGCCCGTTTGGTGGTGTATGATTCACCAGAATTCATCAGCGCGGCGGTGAGAACAACGGACTCTTCGATGGTGGGTTTGATGCCTGTCACTATGAGGTTGGTATAATTCCTGAATTTTTGGTGGATAAGGCCCAGTTTTTCTTTGTCGGCGGGGAGGTCAAACATGGTCATTACTGATATCCACCCCAATCCACCATCGTTAAACCGCACTTCGATGTCAGCAGAAATTTCCGGATTTTTTTCCTTAGCCCTTGTGGGCCTGACAATCGGCATTCCTTTGGCGTCTTTATCGATATTCATTTGTGCAAACTTGACCGTGCCTGCTTCGTGATATTTTGTGATGCTGCCAAAACACTGGCAGAACAGGCCTGGCTCAGAGATGATTGAAACATCACCGGTCAAAAGCGATTGTTTGACGGTAATATAGCCAGCCCCATTGGTTTCCAGGAGGCCGGTTGCAGCACCGGCAACAAGAACAGCCGCAAGTAAGCTACCCAACACCACCTTCCCCGGAAGGCCAGCCTGCTTCATTTTTTCTCCAAGCTTGTTCATCGTGCCCTGCGTTTCATCGGTTTCCATGGTTATCTCCACTCTTCATATGCATCGCATTGATTCATGTATAAATATCAGTTATTCAAATTCTGTAATTTGTTCTCAATCTCAGTCACCAGGGCGTCCTGTTTTTCATTTTCCCTGTGAGTCATTTTGAGGAAATACAGCGCCACCTGGTATTGGTCGATTGCTGCTTTTTTGTTTCCCTTTGCTTCTTCTTTGCTGGCCTTGGCGAGATATTCGTCATATTGCAACTGGTTGATAAAATCACTGGATTCCTCAATTTCGGCGCTCAGGGTATCTTCGTCAAGACCCAGCTTCAATCCTTCACTCAGAATGGCCTGTGCAGCCGTTGCATGATTGACTTTGGCGACGCTGCTGGTGGTGTTGCGGGCCTTTCGCATCGATTCCTGAAATTGGTTTTTGATATCTGAGTGGGTTAGCGCTTGTTTTAATGAGAGTAATTGAGGGAGTTTTTCTGCAGCGTGTTTGCCAGGCAGCATCGCTTCCATTTTTTCAAGATGCTCGATAGCACAGTCGATATGTGCAAGTCGCGACTTGAAATCTTCAGCACTATTGAATGATTTCATGCTGTCATCAAAATCATGTTTTATCGATGTGTAGTCCAGGTGTTTGTCATCCTGCATAGACTGTGCCCGGAGTTGCTTATTCCGCTCACTGTAGCGATAAAGCCAAAGAAACAAGATCCAGGCAAAAAAGAATATTAACCAGCCCACTTTAATTCTCCTTTCAACGTAATCCAGGTCAAAAGCCTGCGCCCTTTAATAAAGGCTTTTTGGCCCGGAGCTACTGGGATATGCTTCCATCCCGTGCTCACTGATATCAAGGCCAATGTCTTCTTCTTCCTGGCTGACGCGGAGTCCACCCATAAGCAGACTGATAATGCGCCAGATAAAATAACTGCCAATACCTACAAAACCGGCAATTGCCAGTACCCCTGTCATCTGGACAATAAGTAATGAAAGGTCGCCGGTATATAAAAATCCACTTTCCAGACTGAACAGGCCCA
>JALTPW010000270.1 GCA_026999335.1 Chromatiales bacterium | reverse complement strand
GAGTTCTACCTTGATTTGAAGCTCCTTCAGGCGGGAGCGGATCTGGACCTCCTGCATCTGCTGGATCGCCTGGTGCACGTCATCCTTCTGTGCATATCTCTGGTCTGCCGCCCAGACTGCGGCACCGCCGACCGTGGCAATGACCAACCAAATCGTGCGGAAGTCGCCGGCGAATCTTGCGATCTTTTCCAGCGTCATGACGGATACCCCACGTTGCCCTTGGTGGAAATGGCCTCGGCAAACTTCGCCCCGGCCTCGCTCCCTGCGTAGATCCCCAGCGTCCAGATCGCAATATTCGTCCAGTGACCGGACTCGATGAGTCCGAGCGCCAGGAACAGGCTGGATACGGAGAACACCAGCAGCGTGCCGACGAAGCGGGTTGACCTGAATCCCTTGTAGTCGAGATTTTTCACCCCGCAATCCTCGCCATGACGTACATGAACAGGCCACCAAGTGCCGCAACGGTGACAAGCAGGGTCGTGCCGGCCGCGACCCAGAAGCGGTGAAACAGGGTCCGGATGTCGCCTCTCAGCTGCTCCATGTCATTTCGCACCATGTCAATGGCGGTTAGGACCTCGCCTCGTACTGTACGCACCTGCTCGCGAAGGCCGGACAGGCGCTCAGCAGTCAGTTTCTCGTGCGCTGCAATGCGGTCGTGCGCCCTGCGGGTTTCGGCCTCCAGGCGCAGGATCTTGGCCTCGACTTCGTTCACTGGTTCAGCCTCGTTCATTCATCCACTCCGGCCACTGCCCTGTGCGCATCATTCCTGCAAGCGTGAGCGCCCGCCGCCCAACCTGGCGGGCCCACTTTGAGTCCAGCATCTCCCGCGCGGCCTCCTCGTAATTCCCGGCCTCCAGGGCCGACCGCATGCGGCGGAATCCCAGAAATCCGTTCATGCCCAGGTTGAAAATCATGTCCACGATCACCGCACGGCGCACCTCGTCCAGGTCATCCCATACATCGAGTTGGCGGGCCTGCGCCAGCACCCGCTCCAAGTCATACCTCAACAGGTAGTCGATGATGTGCGGTGGAAGTCCTCCACCCTTGCGCTGGTCGATGAGATGACCCACTCCGATGGTCCAGTACCCCTCGGAGTCCTGGTAGGCATGGGGGACGCGCCCCTCGTGTCGCTCGATGAGGCGGGCGGTGGTGCGCAGCCAGGTCATTTACCCGCCTCCCGCAACAGGTCCAGGCGGGACAAATGCCGCTTTGCTTTGTCGTGTTCACAGAATGACCCGAAGCACGCGCCGGGTTTTGATGGATGATGGCCTGCGGAGATGAAAATCATGTTACAGACCCCGATAGATCAAGAATTGTCAACCCGGCCCCGATTGGTTCTAACTCATAGATTCTGAAGTTTCTTATATACACGTTATTTGTCGAGCCACCTGCATCCCACGCATACAACGACACAAGATC
>JALTPW010000269.1 GCA_026999335.1 Chromatiales bacterium | reverse complement strand
GTCAAATGCCCGGGATCGGAGAGAAAATATTCCAACGCCTTCAGACCCAACGCCACCTTGACGAAGCGCCGCGCTGCGGATCGCGGCCCCCTACGCCCCCAATGGGAACCCAACAGACCCACCAACACCCTCATGGGGCGGACGTCCTGAAGCTGTGTGGTGCCATCTTCTAATTTATGCTGCGCCAGCCACGCTTCGGCGGCATCACGAACCGGCAGAATATCCAGTGTCCGGGGTTTCACCCATTCACGCCCCGTCATCTGTTCCGCAGCCAGTGCCTGCGGTGGCTTGTCCGCCATCAGATCGATGACAAAACACCCGGGACGCACCACATCCGGTACCTCCTGGCCGATGTCGCAGAGTGAGGAATACTCTTCCAGTAACAAAAACAACTCCATCAACTCAGCACCCGTCAGTTGCCGGGTATCCATCACCGCCATTAGCAGCGCCTGGGTATAAACACGTTCAACGGTCGGCATAACCGACTCGTGCCGCGCCACTCTCACTCGCTTCTGTAGGGCATCATACCTTTCACAAAAGGCATACAGCTGGTGTAATTCCACCCAGGCCGGCTCCGGCATCGGCCGATTCACCCGTCGTGCATAGAGTATGGCCAGGCCAATCAGCTCCATGGCGCGATAAATCGCCTGTAGCAGAAAACCATCCCGCGCCGGGTCATCACCCTCATCAAAACCGTTGCGCACCAAAATCTTGTAGCCGTTGGCCAGTTCCAGGTAAAGTCCCATGATATCGTCGGCGAGCTGCTGCCGCTCGTTGACCGACAGTGACAGCACTTTGAGGCGCTGCTCATCATAAATCAGGAACACCTCTTCCAGCCCCTGCCGATAGACCTCCAGTAACTTGAGACGCTCGGCATCGGACAGGGATAGTTCATTGAAGGGAGAAATCGACGCATGCAGACGCCGCACCGTCTCCACCGCATCCATGATGGGCAGTTCGGTCAGCCATTGTTTCAGGCGGCCGGCATTGCGCTCTACCGCTGGGTTATCGGCTGCATGTTGCGGCGGTGTTGTTAACAGGAGGAAGTCCACATCCCTATCCGATGACGACTGAAGTTTCCCCAGACCCGAATCAAGATCTGGCTAGCACTTATTAGCATCGGCCCGGCGGGACTGAACTTGACGCTGGACAAGGCGTTAGCATCACTGCCGCTTTCATTTTCCATTTCAGCGATTATGGTTAGGATAGATAAACGGCCGGAATGGAAATGCACAACGACCCACTGGTTTACACCATTTTCCTGATATTCAGTGGCGCCGCGCTGGTGGCGACGTTGGCCCTGTACGCCCGTCAGGCACTGCTGGTAGCCTATATTCTGCTAGGCGTACTACTCGGGCCATCCGTAAGTGGGCTGGTCGATGACCCACTGCTGATCAAGGACATCGGCAGCGTAGGCATCAT
>JALTPW010000268.1 GCA_026999335.1 Chromatiales bacterium | reverse complement strand
ACGGCGCGGATCTGATTGGGCTGTGTCCCTTTCACGACGACCACGACCCCAGCTTGGTCATTAGCCCGAAAAAGAACCTATGGCATTGCCTCGGGGCCTGCCAGGCAGGGGGATCTGTCATCGACTGGGTGATGAAAGCCGAAGGCGTGAGCTTCCGTCATGCCGTCGAATTGTTGCAGGCGGATGCTGTACCGGGATGTACGAATGTCGCGGGAGGCACGAAGTCGGGAGTGACCTATCAACCTTTAGCCGCTGGTTCCGCTTCGGTAAAAAAGACCACGGTGCAGAAGCTCCCCACGACACTGGAATCGAGTGCCGAAGATGCCCGGCTGTTGGTGCAGGTCGTTGATTACTACCACGAGACCCTGAAGCAAAGCCCGGAGGCCCTGGCCTATCTGGAAAAACGCGGTCTGGCATCGAGTGAGGCCATCGACCACTTCAAATTAGGTTTTGCCAATCGGACACTGGGGTATCGATTGCCCGCGAAGAACCGCAAGGAAGGCGCGGCCATCCGTGGCCAGTTGCAGCGGCTGGGCTTGTACCGGTCCTCCGGCCATGAACACTTTACCGGCTCGATCGTGATCCCGGTCATTGATGAGTCCGGTCAGGTACTTGAGGTTTACGGGCGCAAGATCAACGACAATTTGCGCAAGGGGACGCCGAAGCACTTGTACATGCCGGGATCGCATCAGGGTGTCTGGAATATAGCCGCCTTGCAGGCCTCGACTGAGATCATTCTGTGCGAATCGCTCATTGACGCGCTGACCTTCTGGTGTGCCGGTTATCGCAATGTCACTTGTAGTTATGGTGTCGAAGGCTTTACCGCTGATCATCTGGCAGCATTCAAACAACACAACATCGACCGGGTGTTGATCGCCTATGATCGGGATGCCGCCGGCGAAACGGCGGCGGAAAAATTATCGAAAAAACTCCTTACTCAGGGCATCGACTGCTACCGCATCCATTTCCCTAAAGGCATGGACGTGAATGAATATGCCATGCAAGTGAAGCCCGCCAGTAAAAGCCTGGGCGTGGTGATCCGCAGTGCGGTATGGCTCGGTAAGGGCGAGGCAAAGCCGGTGACCAGTGAAGCGGTAACGGCTGAATTAATTCCGGTACCGATCCCTGACCCCGAACCGTCACCGCAGGAACCTGACACAGAAGAAAAATCCATCATCCCTTTAGCGGCCGATGCACAGGGATGTGCAAGTGTCGCGGAAGACAGGATGTCGGGAGCGACTAAAGAAGAAACTCCCGAACCGCTACCGGCTGCCGTGGTACCGGACACACCAACGCCAACGGTCGATGCGGAAGTGAAAGACAACGAGATTATCATTACTCTGGGCGGTGAATCCCGGCATCCTGCCTCTGGTTCACATAAGGCCATCCCTGGCCAAAATCGTCGCTACCGCATCCGTGGCCTGGAAAAAAACCTGGCCTATGATGTCATGAAGATCAACGTGCTGGTGTCGTGCCCGGCTTTCGACGGCGCGGGTGAATCCCTCCACGTCGATACCTTCGACCTGTATCAACAACGGCCACGCGGCGCGTTTATCAAACAGGCCGCTGTCGAACTCGGCGTCAAAGACGAGGTCGTCAAGGCCGACCTCGGCAAAATGCTGTTAAAACTCGAAGCCCTGCAAGCGGAAAACATCCAGGCGGCGCAGGCCCCCAAAGACAAGGCCGTCACGCTGGATGATGAAGAAGCCAAAGCCGCGTTGGACTTGCTCACCTCGCCCGATCTGCTTGAGCATATCCAGAACGACTTCACCCGTTGTGGCGTGGTCGGTGAGGCTACCAATAAGCTGGTGGGCTATCTCGCGGCGATTTCACGCAAGCTCGACAGCCCGCTGGCCGTGACTATCCAGTCCACCAGTGCGGCCGGCAAGTCGGCGTTAATGGATGCCGTGCTGGCCTTCATCCCGGAAGAAGAACGCATCAAGTACAGCGCCATGACCGGGCAAAGCCTGTTCTACATGGGCGAGACCAACCTGCAACACAAGGTCTTGGCCATCGTCGAAGAAGAAGGTGCCAGCAATGCGTCTTATGCCTTGAAGCTGCTGCAATCGGAAGGCGAACTGACCATTGCCAGCACCGGCAAAGACCCGGTCACCGGCGAACTCAAAACCCAGGACTATCAGGTCAAAGGCCCGGTGATGATCATGCTGACCACCACGGCCATCGACATCGATGAAGAACTGTTAAACCGCTGCATCCTGCTCAGTGTCGATGAAGGCCGCGAACAAACCCAGGCCATCCATAAAATCCAGCGCAACAAACGCACCTTGCAAGGCTTGCTGGCCAAAGCCGACAAGCAATCGATTCTGACCCTGCACCAGAATGCGCAACGTCTGTTACAGCCACTGGCGGTGATGAATCCGTATGCCCGCCGACTCACCTTTGTCGATGACCGTACCCGCACCCGGCGCGATCATGAAAAGTACCTGACCCTGATCGATAGCCTGGCGCTGCTGCACCAGCATCAGCGCCCCATCCAGAATGTAAACCACAATGGCCAACCGATTCGCTATGTGGAAGTCACCCTCGATGACATTGAGACAGCCAACAAACTGGCGCATGAAGTCCTGGGCCGCACCCTTGATGAACTGCCGCCACAGACCCGGAAACTGTTACAGATGATCACGAACAAGGTGATGGATCACTGCAAGGCATTGGACATGAACCCGAGTGATTACCGCTTTAGCCGCCGGGACGTGCGTGAACAATCACACTGGAGTGACACTGCCTTGAAGGTGCATCTGGCACGGCTGGCCGAAATGGAATACTTGCTTATCCATCGCGGTGGCCGGGGACAATCTTATGTCTATGAATTGCTGTACCAGGGCGAAGGTCAACAGGGCGAGCCCTTCCTGATGGGGCTGATCGACGTGGATAAATTACGTCAATCACGGTACGACGAAAAGAAGTCCGGGCAAAACGAGCACCGGTCAGGGGTCGGTCAGCCCCCGGTCAGGGGGCAGTCAGGGGGTGGTCAGGATGACGAAATCGGCGAGAACGACAGTGATAACAGGGCTTGCGACGATATCGAAGACGAGCACACCGAAAAGGCATTGCTCCGGCCCAACAAAGGAAATGGATCGTACCATAGTGATAGTCCCGCGATGTTAGCCAAGGCGATGGACTGATGGCTCGGCGCAAACGGCGCACGTCTGTCAAGCAATCCGATCCGTATCCCATCGACCACAACGGCATCACGCCTTACTTAAATCGCTTCCTGGGATGGTCGCAGGCCATGGCGTTAAGTCCGCGCACCGTGGACATCCGCCAGCGCATGCTCAAACGCTTTATCCACTGGTGCGATGAACGTGGCTTAAACAAACCGCAGGACATCACCCGTCCGATTCTGGAACGCTATCGCCGATATCTGTATCACTACCGCAAGCCCAATGGGGAACCGATCAGCTTTGCCACCCAACAGCAACGCCTGTCACCCATCAAGTCCTTCTTCAAATGGCTGACCAAAGAAAACTATATCCTCTACAACCCGGCCAGTGAAATGGAGCTGCCGCGTGTGCATCGACGATTACCAAAACATATCCTGACCGATGAAGAAGTCGGACGCATCATCAATCAAACGATGTTGCACGGTGAGATCGGCATCCGCGACCGGGCCATCATCGAGACGCTGTACTCGACCGGCATCCGCCGAGCCGAGCTGATCAATCTCAAACTCTACGACGTGGACACGCGCAACGGCACACTGATGGTGCGAGAGGGCAAAGGCAAGAAAGATCGTATGGTGCCGCTCGGACACCGTGCCTGCACCTGGATCGACAAATACGCTGATGAAGTGCGCCCCGGCTTGGTGATGGAGCCGGACGAAGGCTGGCTATTCCTGCACGAATACGGTGAAGCTTTCCACAAGAACCGGATGACCGATCTGGTGAAGAAATACATCGAGCAGGCCGGTATCGACAAGCCCGGTGCCTGCCATATCTTCCGGCACACGATGGCCACCTTGATGCTGGACAACGGCGCTGACATCCGACACATCCAAATGATGCTGGGGCACAGCCAGTTATCGACAACGGAAATCTATACACAGGTGTCGATCAAGAAACTGAAAGAGATCCACACACTGACGCATCCGGCAGACCGACCGAAGGCCTTGGGCATACCAGAGTAGATGGACGGCGCAACGTTTACTGGAGACGCTGATTCAAAGGCCGCTGCTGGTCACAAAAAGGCCCGTCACTTTGTTTGCAAAAAAACAAAAACTGCAAACAAACCGCCAAGCCTTATTGCGCCCAGCGGCGACTTGAAAGGATCTATTTCCAACACCCCCAACCCCGCAAGCTTGCGGGGCGCCAGTGCGTCACTCCGTCATGGGCTTGGGTGGTAGTCGGGCAGTGCAGTGGCTTCGAGCACAGGCCAGTGCGCTCCGCGCACAGGCTTAACGTCAAAAGCAAAAGCAGTCCGTGGCATAGAGAGAGTAGTGAGCTTGCTTGCCCGGTCAGGGTAGCACCGTGCTCGGCGCATCAAGGGTAAATGAATGGCGCAAAAAGCGCGCCACCCTTGACCCGCCTGTGCGCGCTGCTGTCGGGAAAGGGCAATCAATCACAACGAAAGGAAAACACATCATGAATGACTTGCCCTGGGAAATCGCAAAGATCATTGAAGTCTCCATTGTCTTGAACGTCACCGGTGGTACCGCCGCCAGTACCTCAGAGCGCATTGCGGCGGCCTTCGTGCTGGATCGTCAAGACTACCTGCCCGAAGGCTACGATCTGGTAGAAGCCTGGGATCGCCTGGGCAGCCAATGGCAGCAACATGTCAGGCTGATCAAGCGGGAATACATGCACCTCATCGAGGCCGGGTAACCGGTCTCAATGCCAGGGGGTGCGCTCTCAATATGATGTATATCTTTAAGCCCTCCATTCAAGCGCATCTCATACCATCAATGGATACCCATACTGATTAATCTTTCCCCAGAATT
>JALTPW010000267.1 GCA_026999335.1 Chromatiales bacterium | reverse complement strand
GCTGCTGTACAACAGTGACAGTGGGGAAGCCAGTTGGTGTTAGAGCCGGCGCTACGTTTCACCGGTAGGAGCGGGCCATGCCCGCGATGGTTTCCGTGCCGAGACATCACCAACACGCTTGTAGGAGCGCCTTTAGGCGCGATAGTTTTTTCGTCATCGGGCTGTCGCGCCTAAAGGCGCTCCTACAGCACCATAGACAGACCATCGCGGGCATGGCCCGCGCCTACGCAATCGATGACATCCAGGCGAAACGATACCCATGGCAATCCTCTGGCAAAAACAGGTCGGCGACACCCATTACGAAGTGCGCACCGCCGGGCGTTCACGACGCCTGTATTCCAATGGCGTATTCCACAGCCAGTATCACCCGGGTCGCCCCCACGCCGGCGGCGTCTGGGATCTGCTCATGCTGCCGGCCTTTTTCCGCTCGCCCACGCGTATCAAGCGCATTCTGGTGCTGGGCGTCGGCGGTGGCACGGTGATTCATCTGTTACAGCGTTTCCTGCGGCCGGAAGCAATCATCGGCGTGGAATTGAACCGCGTGCACCTGCAAGTGGCACGACAATTCTTCGCTATCAAGAAAGACATGGCCACCCTGTACCAGGCCGATGCCGTGCAATGGCTGAACGACTACGACGGCCCCGCCTTCGACATGATCATCGATGATCTGTTCGGCAACGAAGACACCGGTCGCGCCGTACCCGCCGACACAGCGTGGTGCAGCACCCTGCTGCGCAATCTCAACCGCAACGGCGTGCTGGTCATGAATTTCATCGGCGGCAAGGCCTTGCGCCACAGCGCCTGCATCAGCGAACCACGCATCGCCCGCCACTTCACGTCCTGCTTCCAACTCAGTCTGCCGGCCTATGAAAACGCCATCGGCGCCTTCCTCGGCCACCCGGCCAGCAGCCAGGGCCTGCGCAAGAATCTTGCCCGCGTGCCCGAACTCTCCAGCAAGCACATCGACTTTCGCATCCGGCAGATCGCTTGATAAGCGCCGGAGGAAGGTGCTGTAAAAATTCCATTTCTTTCATCATTGAACGATTTCAGTACCATCGAGCACACAGCGCGCGCCACGAACAGGTGTAGTGTGCGCCGTGCGCACAAGATGGATATCCCATTCCTCTGTAAACGCTGCATCTCTGCGATGAGCTGAATAATGACTCTTTTCTTTGCGCTCCCCGCACCCCTGCGCCCACTTCA
This sequence comes from Chromatiales bacterium, assembly GCA_026999335.1. Classification (GTDB taxonomy): domain Bacteria; phylum Pseudomonadota; class Gammaproteobacteria; order SZUA-152; family SZUA-152; genus DRQN01. The sequence goes on along the minus strand of JALTPW010000267.1, from coordinate 225 downwards.
TTTGACTCAACCCTGCCGCAATACCACCAGCGGCGGACTGCTCACCACCCGCCGCGTACCCAGCAAACCCGCCAATCCGACACCCAGCCCGCCACCCACCGGTCCCAGCAACCATAACCAAAAATTGACGGTGTATTGCAGCTCCAGCACCTGCGTCGCCAATACGTAGCCCAGCACGCTGGCGAGTGCCGCAGCCAACAGCCCTGCCAATGCGCCGAGGGTAAC
>JALTPW010000266.1 GCA_026999335.1 Chromatiales bacterium | reverse complement strand
TGGTTTCCGTCTCGAGCTGAGTGAAGAATGGGTGGACGCCAGCATGCATGGCGGGAAAATGCTCGACCGCATCCGCCTGCACCTGCATACCGGGGGCCTGGACGGCTATCAGGGTTTTGTGGAACTGCAACAGACCGGTTATCTGGCGCCCTCGGGAAGCGGGCGTCAGCGGCGCAGAAACTTTGAGGTGAGGTATGACGTGGGGGAGGCGGGGATGTCGTTCGAGGACTTTTTGTTTGCTAGAAAACCAGACAAGAAGCTCAATCTCTACTTCCTCTCCCTGCACCTGAAGCAGATCGTCACCGGCCCCCTGCATGACCACTACGACTACGATTCGCCCTGGTGTTTCCCGGTGACGGTGGAGATGGGGAGGGTGTGGTCGGTCAAGCGGGTTGCGGACACCAAGGGAGGTGAGTTGCCTGATTTTAAAAGTGAAGCCTTTACTCGTTATGACCAACTGGGCGCCAGCTACGGCATTGAAGAATGAACATAGCCCCGGCAATTCACAATCACTTTCTTACCGGCATTTTTATTTTCCTATTACCCAGCGCAGGAACCACCATGAGTCTGATCCCCCCCATGCCCCCCGGCAGTGAACTGAAAGCCCTGCTGCAAGACATCCCGCAACTCAACCGGCAGCTGGAAAAAAAACCGGATCTGCTCAACGGCACCCGTCTGAAAGAACTAGATCTCAGCGGCCTGGTAGTGAAAGACGCCACGTTGAAAAACCTGAAATGGAAAAATATCAAACTGGTCGGCGCGGTGTTCGAGAACGTGACCATCGAGGACAGTCAATGGGTGGGCGTGCGCTGTAAAGACTGCACCCTGCGCAAGGTCACCTTCCGCAGGGTCACCCTGGATCAGGATCGGCAAATCAAGGAAGGCGGCAGTAATTTCACCAACGGCGTGATGGATGATGTGCGTTTCGTTGACAGTCAATTGCTGGACGTGGAGATCGATGAACTGGAGCCCAGCCGCCTGACCTTCGAGCGGGTCACGCTAAAAAATGATATCTCTGTTGAAGTCTGGCAGGCCACCGGCTTCATCCATAAAAGCGTGATCCACTTCACGATCAATGACTCCACCCTCTATGACCCCCGCATGGGAAGTCTGCGTTACCCCTCCGAAATCATCATTGAAAACAGCCGTCTGGAAAAAACGACATTAGGCTCCCGCCTCAAACGCCTGGAAATCCGCAACAGCCATTTTGAGGGTTCAGGGCCCGGCTATGCGGATTATGTGTATATTGCGGATTCAAAGGTGGATATAGGCTTGCCGGAAGCGCGTTTTATTCACTTCAAGAATAATGAATATCTGGAAAACAGCCAGGCTTCATCCGGTATTGGCCACGTTAACACGGCTGTGATAGATGGCTGTAAAAATACCTTTGACGTAAGCTTTTTCGAATCCCATATAGCCAACCTGTATA
>JALTPW010000265.1 GCA_026999335.1 Chromatiales bacterium | reverse complement strand
AATATTCTCACTTGGACGAACTAAACGGCCTCTCTATGTATCCGCGCTATGCCACTCAGAATGTGAAAAAAGCCCTGACCGACACCCCGGTTGTATTTGTCATGGGGCCTCGCCAAGTAGGGAAAACCACCCTGGTAAAAAGCCTGATCAATGATGAATGGGAATACATCACCCTGGACGACCAGGCGCAGCTTAAAATTGCCAAAGCTGACCCGGTGGAGTTTATCCGCAATCTACCGCCAAAGCAGATACGGAGGTTGACTCTGACGTGCTCGGCGTTGGTGTGCGGCTTGATTTTTAAGCGACGATTGAATATTTAACGAGGAGGGTGGCTTTACTGCCCTTTTTTATTACCTGCAAGAAAGCCAGTTGGAAGCTGGGTGGAACAAACAACTCTTCGCGAAGACCGTAGTTAAGTGCCATGCGACAATAGTAGACGAAGCGGCTGGCTGGTGTGCTTCAAAAATATGTTTCGCACGGAACAAATAGTGCGACTACGAATGGCTTGCTAGAATTTTTTCTGTCTTTCTTTGTTTCTCTCTCAAGGAAGATGGAGAGCATCATGTAGTGGTCTAATAGAAACAGGACACATTAATGAACAAGGTTATTCCGTACCAGAATTGTACTCTGGTGATTTGTTTTAAAAAATGTATGTTTTAAATCTTTAAAACGTAGTAATAAACCGAAACAAAATGACAAAAACTGCCCATTAAAACAAAAATATGAAAGATAGCATGATTGAATTTGACGCTATTAAAACTATATACAATTGCACCCAGTGTATATGAAATTCCGCCCGCAAAAAGCCAGAAAAATCCTTCTATAGATAGGTTGTTAATTAATGGTTTAATGGCAAAAAGTATAATCCAGCCCATTAAAACATACATTAATGTAGATAATTTATCGTATTTTCCAGTAAAAAAGAGTTTTAAAGTTATACCCGCTAAAGCAAACAACCATATCGCTCCAAAAATCCACCAACCCGTTTTACCATTTAAAGTAACCAAAGCAAAAGGAGTGTAAGTTCCCGCAATTAACACGTATATCGATGCGTGATCAAAAACTTTAAGTCTGACTCTTGTTTTTAAGGTTTTCGAGTGATGGTATAACGTTGAAGCAGTATATAATATGACAAGACTCACTCCGAAAACACTAAAACTAACGATATGCCATGCACTACCATACAAACTTGCTTTAGTTATTAATAAAACCAAAGCAATGACACTTAACAACAGGCCAAAAGCGTGAGTGATTACATTTATTGTTTCTTCAGTTTGGTCGTAATGTTTTGGTTGGTGTTTAGCTTTCATTTTAGGTTTTTCTTAAAAAATTGTAACTACTCAGCGAGCAGTCAAAGTTAGCAGTAACTGCTCAAATTGCCCCTTAAATTCGTCAATTCAAGGCAAAAAATGTGATTTTACAAGTGTAAAT
>JALTPW010000264.1 GCA_026999335.1 Chromatiales bacterium | reverse complement strand
CCCGCAGCTGGTCGGCCACCGCGGCGACATGGTGCAATACCCGGAAAACAGCTGGCCGGCATTACAGGCGGCCGTCGATGCCGGTGCCTGCTGGCTGGAGTTCGATGTACAGATGTGCGCCGATGGTCGTTTTATACTGCTGCATGATGCCGGTTTCCAGCGCACGGGCAATGACCCGCGAGGCGTTTTTGAACTCGATGCGCAAGCCTGTAGCCGCATCAGTGTGCATTATCCCGAACGCTTTGCTGCACGTTTTTTCCCGGCACCGGCGCCCTTGCTCGATGATGTGCTCGAGTGGCTGTCCACTTATCCTGATGTCCGTGCCATGGTGGAAATAAAAATGGAAAGTCTGCAACATTTTGGCCGTGAAGCCGTAACATGCGCGCTACTGAAGGTTATGGCACCACACCGGAAGCAATGTGTACTCATCTCTTTTGATGATGAGGCATTACACCTTGCACGCAAGCATGTGGCGCCGGAATTGGGCTGGGTATTACACGAATACAATGACAAATCCCGGCAACGCGCCGAACGGCTGAAACCGCAATACTTGATTTGCAATGAGCGCAAAATTCAGCGTCATGAAACACCCTGGCCAGGCGGTTGGCGCTGGATGCTTTACGATATCGGGGATCCGCAGCAGGCCCTGGACTGGGCGCAACGGGGTGTCGACCTGATCGAAACCGGTGATATTTGCCGTCTGTTGAAACATCCCCGGCTTGCCGGGCGGGCCTGTCGTCATGGACTGTGACATCCTCATCGTTGGCGCCGGCATACACGGCGCTGCGGTCGCACATGCCGCTGCGCGACGGGGTTACCGCGTGCACGTCATCGAACAGTTCGGCCGGCCGGCGGAAGGGACATCGAGCCGCTCATCAAAGCTGATTCATGGCGGTCTGCGCTATCTCGAAACCGGTCAGTTGCGACTGGTGCGCGAATGTCTGCACGCACAACGCGCGTTATTACGCGAACGGTCCTCGCTGGTGCAACTCACCCCGTTTTATCTGCCGGTGTATGCCCATACCACTCGCCCGGCCTGGAAGATTGCGTTTGGATTGTGGCTGTACCGCCTGCTGGGTGGGCAGCGCTTTCGCCGTATCCCCGCCAGTGAATGGCATGACCTGGATGGACTGGACAGCCATGGCCTGCGCGCCGTGTTTCGTTATTTTGATGCGCAAACCGATGACCGTGCGCTGACCGAAGCGGTACTTGCCGATGCGCAGGCGCTTGGTGCAAGCGTTGCCTTCAATACCCGCCTCGAACAGGCCGAATGCACGGCGACCCGTTGTCGTGTGCGTTGCCATGGGCCGGCGGGGGCGGAAGAATTTACCACCACATGCGTGGTCAATGCCGCCGGGCCCTGGGTCAATCTCGTGCTGGAATGCATGACGCCGCATCTGCCGCCACTGGCCATCGAACTGGTGCAGGGTACGCACATCGTTGTTCCAGGGAGGCTGGAGCGGGGTATCTATTATCTGGAAGCCCCGCAGGATCGGCGTGCGGTTTTTGTCATGCCCTGGCGGGGTCATACCCTGATTGGAACCACCGAGACCCCCTACCGGGGCGACCCGGCCGATGTCCAGCCGCTGCCATCGGAACAGTCCTACCTGCTGGCCGTGTACAACCATTATTTCAACCGCAGGCTCGAATCCACGGACATCATGGCGTCATTTGCCGGCTTGCGCGTATTGCCGACTGGTAAGGGGCGAGCGTTCACCCGCTCGCGGGATACTGTCCTGCATTGTGACGACAGCATACCTCGGGTCGTCAGTATCTATGGCGGGAAGCTGACCTCGCACGCGCATACTGCAGAGAAAGTGATGAAGAGGCTGGAACCCGTATTGAATCCTGAGTGACTCTTTGCCGGTGTCACGGAATATTTTATGGGGCTCCAGGCCCGCGCTACTGCAGATAGGGTGGATCGTATGCGAGTTACAGGTAGAGCCATCTTGTGCGCACGGCGCACACTACTCCTACTTGTAGCGTGCGCTGTGCGCACGATGTTTTCCGTTTTAATCCCTGAGGAGTCAATTTCCCCGCAATGACATTGCTCGATCAGGCCTCGATGGGCGTATCAGGGCTATTGCCCCAGTCCGACCAGGAGCCAGGGTAGCCTTTGATATTCGGGTAGCCGAGTACCTTCAACACGAAGTAGGTCAACGCCGAGCGATGGTGGGTCTGGCAGTAAGTGATGACGGTTTTGTCGCGGGTAATGCCCTTGCCTTCGAGCAGGGTACGCAGATCCATTTCGGTTTTCAGGCGCATGTTGCGTGATCTGTCCATGACCTCGAGCCAATCGATGTTAATGGCGCCGGGGATGTGACCGCCGCGTTCAGCGAATTTTTTCTTGCCGCTGTATTCCAGGGCGGAACGGGAGTCCCACAGCACCACGCCGGGGTCGTTCAGATGGCTGAGGATATAGTCGCGGCTGGCCAGCGGGGCATCGGTGATGTTGACTGCGTATTTGCTCTGCGCCGGGTGGTGCGCGGTGATTTCCAGCGAGTGACCTTCGTTGGCCCAGCTGAACAGGCCACCATCGAGCAAGGAGGCCGTTTTGTGGCCGACGGTATCCAGAGTCCAGAGGAAGCGTGCCGCACGGCCGCCACCTTCGTCGTCATAGGCGACAACCCGTGTCTTCGGCGCGAGACCGATGGAAGAAAAAATGTTGCTCAGGCTGGTGGCGTCGGGCAGTAGGCCCATGCGCGGCCTGTCCAGGCGCACGATCTGCGCGTAGTCGAGATGCACAGCACCGGGGATGTGTCCCTTGGCGAAGGTTTCCGGCTTGCACAGATCGACCACCAACAGGTCGTCGTGGCCAAGCTTCTGTTCCAGTTGTTCAGGTTCGATGACGAGGGGCATGTTTTTCATGGTTGGCTACTTTTTGTTATTCGTTTTCAGTGGTTTCGTTGCCGGGCAGGCTCATGCTCGTGGTGGTGCTGGAGCTGAGGCCGGAGAGGCGCATCTGCAGGCGCATGTTACTCATGGAGTCGGCATAGGCGAGGGCGGTTTCCTCGCTGATGCGGCCTTCGACATACAGTTCGTAGAGCGATTGATCCATGGTGCGCATGCCGGTGTTGGCGTCTTTTTCCATTACGTCCACCAGTGAGATAAAGTCGCCGCGACGGATCAGGTCGCGCACGCGTGAGGTGGAGAGCAGCAGTTCCACGGCCACCGTGCGTCCGCCGTCGAGGGTGGGTACCAGCACTTGCGAGATCACGGCCTTGATATTCTGCGCCAGGGTGATGTAGAGCAGGTCGCGCTTTTCCTGCGGGAACATGTTGACGATGCGCTCGAACACCTGGCTGGCATTGTTGGCGTGCAGAGTGGCCAGACACAGGTGGCCGGTATCGGAGAACTCCAGTACGTCTTCCATGATTTCGTGTTCGCGAATCTCGCCGATCATCAGCATGTCCGGCGACTGGCGCAGGGCATTGATGAGCGCCTTGTGATACGAGTTGGTGTCGACGCCGATTTCGCGTTGATTTACCACCGACTGCTTGTGTTGCAGGATGTATTCGATGGGGTCTTCGACGGTGATGATGTGGCTGATGGTATTGCTGTTGCGGTGATCGATCATCGCCGCCAGGGTGGTGGATTTGCCGGCACCGGACGGACCGACGACCAGGATCAGGCCCCGCTTGAGCATCACCAGATCCTGCAACATGTTGGGCACACCCAGGGTTTCGAAATCGGGTACTTCAAAGGGCACGGCGCGGATGACCATGCTGATTTCGCCACGCTGGTGGAAGACGTTGAAACGGAAGCGGCCGATGCCGGGTACGGTGTAGCCGAGGCTGATTTCCAGTTCTTCCGCAAAGGCGTCGGCATGCTCTTTGCGCATCACCAGTTTGGCCATCTGATCCGTCATGCCCGGGGCCAATGGCTGAATGGGGTGGGGTTGCAGGGCGCCGTTGATACGGAAGGCGGGGGGGGATCCCGTGCTCAGAAACAGATCCGAGGCGCCACTGGACACCATTTTTTTTAACAGTTTGGAAAGAAGCTCCATGCCGTACTATTACCTCTGCGTACCGGGGAAATGGGAACCTGGCATCGGGCGCAGGCCGGAAACGGTGAGTGTAACAAAATTTGCGCGTCGGATTGAGCGGGTGAAGGCAGGTTGGGAAATGAAGCGTGTTTGGAGATGTGTATTGCCGGGTGGAAACCCACTGCGGGGCGAACGAGGGCGGTCAGGCGGTCTTTTTTAGCAGAGTTTCATGCAGGTGAATGACGTTTTCGGTCTTGCGGTGCGGACGGGTGATGGTTGCCTTGGCCGGCGCTGGGGGCGGGCTGATGGAGAGAATCTCGAACTGGCTGCCCGAGTCCTGCAAGGCTAGCAGCAGGACGAATTCCTCCAGACGATCCAGCCCGTCGTGCAGCGTCAGTTCCAGTGCCTGGTGATCTCGTTTCGAGGTATTGCCGGGGATGTCGTTCACGTTATCGCTCTCGAGGTTGCCCTTAACGTCGGCATTACCACATGGAAACTTGAGTGTTCTCTATGGGTATTGCCCGCCAAGGGAGTATCGGCAGGAACGCTCGCTCCTACACACACGGCCCTGTATGTCAGTGTCGAGTTTTACCGGGTGGCAGTGAGTAGAACGAGATCATCTGTGCATAACTTAATCTCTTCGGGTCGAATTCCCCGCAGCTCGCCGACCAAAAGTAGGTTTTTTAAGAAAAACGCCTACTTCGGGTGCTGCGATTATCGTCATTCCGGCCTGTTTTTAGCCGGAATCCAGAGATTGTCGCCGCAGGATCCGGTTTTTTGCCAGAGCGAGTCATCCAGCGTGCTTGAAATTCCCGACACTCTGGATTCCCGCCTGCGCGGGAATGACGGTATTCCAGGTCTCTCAAGACTCAGCCAGCACCCTTCAATATCCCGCTTTCGCATGGCGAGATAGTTTGTTACGGGGTTGTTTATTCAATGGCGAGTGAAGAACCGCAAGGCCAAAATAGCCGCTCTCATCACCGCCTGTGCTGGGGGAGATGGCTTGTCGTTCAGCGCAGCAGATCGTCCGTCAGGTGCGGGCGAATGGCCTGCAGGATGGCTTTGAAGACCTTGGGATTACCGGATACCACGTTGCCGCTATCCAGAAATTCGTTACCGCCGCCGAAGTCACTTACCAACCCGCCAGCCTCCTGCACTAGCAGTGCGCCGGCGGCGGAATCCCAGGGACTGAGACCGATTTCCCAAAAACCGTCAAGACGCCCGGCCGCCACGTAGGCCAGATCCAACGCCGCGGAGCCGGGACGGCGGATGCCGGCGGTCATGGGGAACAGGGCACGGAAGGTGGCCAGGTAGACATCAAGGTGTTGCTGTTGCTTGAACGGAAAGCCGGTACCGAGCAGGGCGCCGTCCAGTCCGCGGTGCTTGCTGACACGGATACGACGGTCATTGAGCTGCGCACCGGCGCCGCGGCTGGCGGTGAACAGCTCCTGACGCATGGGATCGTAGACCACTGCTTGCTCCAGCCGGCCGCGTACCTTGAGGGCGATGGAGACGGCGAACTGGGGAAAGCCATGCAGGAAATTGGTGGTGCCATCCAGTGGGTCGATGATCCACAGGTAGTCTTCATCACCACTCTGTTCACCGCTTTCCTCGGCGAGGATGCCGTGGGTTGGGAAGGCGTCGCGCAGGATTTCGATAATGATCTGTTCAGCCTGCTGATCCACCTGGCTGACGAAATCATTGGGGGCCTTGGTGACGATGTCGAGACGCTCGATGTCGTTGGCGGAGCGGGCGATATGGTTGCCGGCGCGGCGTGCGGCGCGAACCGCGATATTGAGCATGGGATGCATGGGAATTCTGGTCCTGGCTCTGGATGGCTGAACGTGGCTGGAAAGGCGGCGCGACTCTAGCAGAATCGACACTAAAATGCGACTTTCGGCCTTGTCCAATGATGAAACGGGTTTTTCAAGTCCGGGTCGCTCAGCTCTGTTGTTTTCCTCACACCGACATATTCTTCTCGATCAGCGCATAGGCCGAGTGATTGTGGATGGATTCAAAATTCTCCGATTCCACGCAATAGGCGGTAATACGTTCGTCCGTGTTCAGGCGTCCGGCGATGTCGCGCACGATGTCTTCGACGAATTTGGGGTTTTCGTAGGCGCGTTCGGTGACCCTTTTTTCATCCGGGCGTTTTAGCAGACCGTACAGCTCACAGGAGGCTTCTTTCTCTACGACGTCGATGATGTCTTCGATCCACACGAACTTACAGGTGCGTACGGTGATCGTAACGTGCGAGCGCTGGTTGTGCGCGCCATAGTCGGAAATTTTCTTTGAGCAGGGGCAAAGGCTGGTGACCGGCACTACCACTTTTAGCGTGGTTTGGTGTTTGCCGTTACTGATCTCGCCGGTCAGGGATACGTCGTAGTCCATCAGGCTCTTGACGCCGGAGACCGGCGCCACCTTGCAGACGAAATAGGGGAAACTCATTTCGATATGGCCGGACTCGGCTTCCAGGCGCGCGGTCATTTCTTTCAACATGTGCTTGAAGGATTGCACCGAAATCTCACGCTCGTGCTCGTTGAGTATCTCTACGAAACGTGACATGTGCGTGCCCTTGAAGTTGTGCGGCAGATTCACGTACATATTGAAATTGGCGATGGTGTGCTGGTCACCACCGGAGCGGTCACGTACCCGCACCGGGTGGCGGATATCCTTGATGCCGACCTTATTGATGGGCATGCGGCGGGTATCTGCGGAGCTTTGTACGTCTTCGATGGCGGTGCCGGTGGTTGTTTCGGTCACGGCTTGCTTCCTTTGGTTTTCTGTTCGTTTCTTGTCTTTTACCACAGAGACACGAAGGGCTCAGAGAAAAATCTTTTTCCCGTGAAGGCGTCTAAAGGATGTAAAGAGTCAACATGTTTCTTACTCTTTACACTCTTGGTCGTTCTGCGAGAGCTGTCTTTTTCTGTGTTCTGTGTGGCAAATCAATCTTTCAGGCGTCTTCGCTATAACGCACGCAGGCCCGCTCGGTTTCCCACAGGGTGATGGCCCGCACGCGGATGCGCCCATCATTCAGTATCTCCGACAGTCCCCGGTATAAATAGGCGGCGAGGTTTTCCGCCGTGGGGTTGATCTCGTCGAAGGGCGGAATCTCGTTCAGGTAGTAGTGGTCAAGTCGATCCGTGAGTTTTTTTACCGCTTGGCGGATGACTTTGAAATCCACTGCCATGCCCACTTCATCCAGCTGGCTGGCTTCTACCTCGGCCTCCACTTTCCAGTTATGTCCGTGCATGCGTGAGCAGGCGCCGGGGTAGTCACGCAGGGTGTGGGCGGAGGCGAAGTCACTGACGACGTTGAGAGAATACGTAGAGGTCATGGCGGATTGTAATGAGTAATGGGTCGAGGTGTCGTGTCGCGGAGCGGCTAAAACCGATCAAGATGCTATGTTATTGCGCGAGGCTTGGCAACCGTTACCCGCCAGCAGGGATTCTACGGCGTGGCGGATAGCGGCGGCGTCGAGCCCGCAGGCGCTGAGCAACTGCTGATGGTCGCCGTGCTCGACGAAGCGGTCGGGTAGACCGAGGTGAATCATGGGCAGGTTGATGCCATGTGCAGCCAGACATTCACTCACCGCACTGCCGGCACCACCAGCGATGACATTTTCCTCCACGGTGACAAAGGCATCATGAGTTTTTGCCAGTTGCAGGATCAGGGTTTCGTCCAAGGGCTTGATGAAGCGCATGTTGATCACCGTGGCGCCGCTTTCCTGCCCGGCCTGTTCAGCGGGAGAGACCATGCTGCCAAAAGCAAGGATGGCAACCCCCGTACCTTCCCGGCGTCGTTCGGCCTGACCGATGGGCAGGGTGTCGAGATCCTGCGCCGGAAGGGTGCCGGGGCCGAAGCCGCGTGGATAGCGTACTGCAGCGGGGCCATCGTGGCGAAAACCGGTGCTCAACATCCGCCGGCATTCGGCCTCGTCCGCAGGGGCCATGACCAGCATATTGGGTACACAGCGCAGGAAGCTGAGATCGAGATTGCCGGCGTGGGTGGGGCCGTCGGCGCCCACCAGACCGGCGCGGTCGATGGCGAACAGTATCGGCAGATTTTGCATCGCCACGTCATGGATGAGTTGGTCGTAGGCGCGCTGCAGGAAGGTGGAATAGATGGCCACCACCGGCTTGAGGCCCTCGCAGGCCATGCCGGCGGCGAGGGTCACCGCATGTTGTTCGGCGATACCCACGTCCTGATAACGGTCGGCATACTCTGCGGAAAAACGCACTAGCCCGGAGCCCTCGCGCATGGCGGGGGTGATGCCGATGAGACGTGGGTCGGCGTCGGCCATATCGCAGATCCAGTCGCTGAACACCTGGGTGTAGGTGGGGCCGCTGCCGCCAGCGGGGCGGCTCAGGGGCTCGCCGGTATCCGGATCGTAGCTGCCAACGCCGTGGAAGGCGCAGGGGTTTTTTTCCGCCGGGGCGAAACCCTTGCCCTTTTTGGTGACTACATGCAGAAACTGCGGGCCTTTCAGTGACTTGAGGTTGCTCAGGGTCTTGATCAGGGTGTCGAGATCGTGGCCATCGATGGGGCCGATATAGTTGAAACCGAGTTCTTCGAACAGGGTGCCGGGGATCACCATGCCTTTCATGTGCTCTTCGGCGCGTCTGGCCAGCTCCCACATGCTGGGGATGGTGCTGAGCACTTTTTTCGAGCCCTCGCGGGCGGTGAGGTAGAGCTTGCCGGAGAGGATGCGCGCCAGGTAGTTGGATAGTCCGCCGACGTTGGCGGAGATGGACATGTCGTTGTCGTTGAGTACCACCAGCAGGTTGGCATCCAGGCTGCCGGCGTGATTCAGCGCCTCGAAGGCCATACCGGCGGTCATGGCGCCGTCACCAATCACCGCCACCACCTCGCGTTTTTCATCGGTTTGCCGGGCGGCCAGGGCCATGCCCAGGGCGGCACTGATGGAGGTGCTGGAATGACCGACGCCGAAGGTATCGTAGGGACTTTCATCGCGTTTGGGGAAGCCAGCGATGCCACCCTGCTGACGCAGGGTATCCATGCGCTCACGGCGGCCGGTGAGGATTTTGTGCGGGTAGCTCTGATGGCCGACGTCCCACACCAAACGGTCGTGGGGGGTATTGAATACGTAATGCAGGGCGATGGTGAGTTCCACCGTGCCCAGGCCCGAGGCCAGGTGTCCACCGGTCTGGCCCACTGACTGGATTAAAAATGCGCGCAGCTCGTCGGCCAGAGGGGCGAGCTGATCTGGCGTCAGTAGGCGCAGATCGTCGGCGTCGTTGATGTGCTCCAGCAGGGGGAACTCGGACATAGTTAGGTTGGACTGTCTGTTTTGATTGGATGTGCCATGGCGCTTGAGTTCACCAGCTGTGTGGTGGGCGGCCAAGCTAAGCAGCGCATTATAGCGAAAAATTGCCCCCTCCGGGGATTCCTGAGGAGATTGTGGATAAAATACTCGGGCAATGTGGCAAAATGGGCGGACAGGCGAATCGGTTTCCCCGTCTGCCACCTGTATTTCGGTGCAGCATACCGCTGAATCCCGCAAACTCATTGAGGAGGCCCCCCGAGCGGGGCATTTATCATTATTTATAGATGTCAGGATGCCTGTTTCGGTAAATTAGTCATGAGGGCCGCAAGTAGACATGGAAGATGACAAGACCCGGGTTTCCCGCCGACCTGTCCCGCCGACGAATCCATCGGTTTCATCGCACGTCGATGAGATGGATTCGCAACTGGGCATGGAAGAAAATGACAAGACCCGGGTTGCTCATGCTCATCGGTCTTCCCCGCCGGTAAATCCACCGGTTTCATCGCACGTCGATGAGGTGGATCCGCAGGTGGACATAGAAGCGGAGAAGACCCGGGCTTTTCATCAGCATACCCGGCCGGCAAATCCATCGGTTTCGGCACATGCTGGTGAGGCGGTTCCAGGAGGGCTGATCAATAACCGGTTTCGTCTCGAATATATGCTCGGACAAGGCGGCATGGGCATCGTCTATGCTGCGCGGGATTTGCGTAAAGAGGAACTGGGGGATTCCGACTCGCGGATTGCGATCAAGCTGCTGTCGAAGAATGTCCAGCACCTGCCCAATGCGTTGCGCATGTTGCAGCAGGAATGCACAAAGGCGCAGGAACTGGCCCATCCCAATGTTGTGACGGTCTATGATTTTGATCGGGATGGTGAAATTGTTTACATGACGATGGAATTACTCGCCGGGCAGTCCCTGGGCGAGTACATGGCTGGCAAAGGAGCCCCGGCATCCGGGCAGGATGCATCTGCCGATATTAGCGAGCGCCTTGCGATCATCTCCGACATCGTACAAGGGCTGGCCTATGCCCACAAGCGGGGTATTGTGCATTTCGACCTGAAACCCGGCAATGTTTTCATTACGGAGGATGGCACGACAAAGATCTTGGATTTTGGCATTGCCCGTGCCGTACTGACTTCGGGCAATAAGGCGAGTGGTGCCCCCGGATTATTTGACGGCATGATCGCGCTGACGCCACCCTATGCCAGCCTGGAAATGCTCCGCAGCATGCCGCCAGACCCTCGCGATGATATCTATGCGTTGGCGATTATTGCCTACAAGCTGCTGGCAGGGAAACATCCGTTCGACGAATTGTCGGCGACGGATGTGCTACGCCAAAACCTGAAGCCGGAACGCATTCCGGGCTTGACGGATCGGCAATGGAAGGGGCTGCTGGGCGGATTGGCCCTGCAGCGAGAGGACAGAACCCTCTCCGCCGAGGCGTTTCTCGAAGCCCTGTTGCCAAAAAAGGTTGATCGCCGCTATTGGCTGGCCGTCGGCACGGCACTGACGGCGGTTGCCGTGAGTCTTTTTTTCTGGCTACAGCCCCCGCAAATTGTCGCCCCCAGCCTGTTTGAAAATCCACCGCCTGCGGCTGAGCTGGCTGAGGCGGACAGAAACCGGGTTGAGCAGCTGCTGGAAATCGCCGAGGTGCATATGATGGTCGGGCGCCTGATTTCTCCTGCGGGTGCAAATGCACTTGATGTTTACAACCAAGCGCTTAGCATACACCCCTATAACCGCCGGGCAATTCAGGGGCTGAAAACCGTATTGGACAGACTGGCACAAGCCGCCGAGTCGGCACTGAGTGACGGCGAGCGGCGCCGGGCCGGGAAATTGATTGACAGCGGGCTGAAGATCTACCCGCGAGACAAAAAACTACTAAAAATGAAACAACAGCTTACCGAGGAAAAGCCATGAAACATCCCCGCAAGGATATGCAGGAAAATACTATGTACACGGGTTTTTCCCTGAAATTCTTACGGCGCGGCATAATGGCGTTCGCCGTCACACTGATTGTCGGTTGCGCGGCAGGATTGAACGGGTCTGATAGCGCATCGCAGGCCGAGGGAGACGCTGCAAAAGTATCGCCGGACAAATTCCTGCCTGTCGATTGTCTGCTGCCCCCGCAGGTGCGAAAACTGGGCGCGCAAATGACCTACCTGGCCGCCCGCAGACCGATAAAAACCACGGCGCTGGATTGTGAAATACGTGGCGGTGAATATGTTGCTTACGACCGAGCCGACTATCGTACCGCACTGCAAACCTGGTTAGAACAGGCAAAACAAGGTAATGCCGAGGCACAAACCTATGTGGGCGAGATTTATGAAAAGGGCTTGGGTTTACCGGCAGATTACAAAATGGCCTTCGCCTGGTATTCGCGGGCGGCAGAACAAAATTTCTCGCGTGCGCAAATCAATCTGGGCTATTTGTATGAAAAAGGCCTGGGTGTTCCCCGGGACATGCTTAAAGCATTGAACTGGTATCGGCTCGCGTCGGGCATTGAGGACGATCATCTTGATTATTCCTCTAATATCGAGGTCAAGGCATCCACGCTGGCACAGGAACAAACCGAAGTGCTGCGACAGGAAATACAGCGGCGGGAGCAGCAAGTGGAAAATTTGTCCACCGCCGTCACTGATATGGAGAAACAGCTACAGCAACGTGAAGATACGTTGCATGAGGCTAGGCAACAACTTGCACAGCTGAATAATAAAATGACACAGGACAAGGAAAATGATGCGCGTCTGAAAGAGCTGAAGGTGGCCTATGCCGCACAACAAAAACGTATTGCTCAAACGCAGGCCGCGGTTGTCGCGCTACAGTCGCAGATGTTGCAGGTGCGGACGCAGGTGACGCGACAGGCAGGCAATCTGACGACCCAGCGGCAAATGCTGGCGATGCAGGATATCGCTGGCCCCTCCATTGAGGTATTTGACCCCGTGATTGTGGTGACCCGGGGTAGCGGGCCGGTGGTGCGGGTTCCCCCGGGTAATAAAGTGCGCAGCATCAAAGGGAGGATTACGGCTCCGGCAGGGTTGAAACGGGCATCCATAAATGGCGAATCGTTATCCCTCGATGGGGATGGCATTTTTCAGACAAACGTACCGGTTGAGAGCAAGGCAGAAATCTCGATATTGGCCACCGATAAGCAAAACCGGACGGCCAGTTTCTCTTTTGTCATGGAGCCTGCCCGTCGCATGGCTGCGCAAGGGGACAGTCTTTCCCGGATTGGCATGGCGGCTAAAGGCGTTAATTTTGGGCGCTACTTCGCACTGGTCATCGGCAATAATGACTATCCGCAATTTCCCACACTTGAGAC
>JALTPW010000263.1 GCA_026999335.1 Chromatiales bacterium | reverse complement strand
AGTTCCATGACATAGTCGGACGCGATATGCCAGGGATTGCAAAAGCGCAATTGCAGGGGGGTGCGCATTTGTAGCGCGTGATGAATGGGTTCGGCAAGGGTCGTATTCACCTTCAGCGCATGATCCAGCGGTTCGATCTGGTGGGTCTGATGATGATCGTTGGCAAAGTGATGGGCCATGCGGACATGTAACGGCGCCTTTTCATCGCCTTTGAGGGTGATTTCGCCGGAGACCTTGCATTCGCAGGGGTGGTCTGCATCCCAGCACACCATGTGAACCAGTGGCTGCTGGGGGTGGGTAGCATGCTGTATTTGGTGTTTGACCGGCGGTTTTTCACCGTCACCGTGTACCTGCAGGCGGCCATCGTGGTGAAAGCTGTCACCAGCTTTCTGCCCGATGACGAGGGTTTTACTTTCCCTGGACTTTTTTTCTGTCATGAGTCACTTCCTGCCGCTCAGCGGATTTGATAGGCGTCCATGATGAATTCATTGTCACAGACCCAGCTTTCCAGCCGGATCTCCACGTCGTGGTCACCACCCAGGCAGGCATGGGCAAACTTGATGCCCGCCTCGTCTGAATCATGCAGGCACAGTTCTTCGTTGTCCACCAGTACCCTGAACTCGCCGGGCAGCTTGAACTGGAAGCGATAGATGCCGGGGTTGAAGCAGCCCAGACCTCGCCATGCGGCCGGATAGGGGATGCGCAGGTCACGCAGGGTCTGGGGCTGAAGATCGCTGCTGGGCACGCCGTCGGTGCAAGCGAAGCCTTCCGATCCGTGGTCCAGCGATTCGCGGGCGATGGTGATCCATACCGGGCGGCTGGCCGAGGCCAGGTGGGCCAATAATTTTGCGGCGAACACCAGGCCGACATTGGCCTGCTCTATTTTGTCGACGGTGGACATTTCACCCGTTTCGAGCCGGTTCAGGCGGGCCATGGCGGTGTAAGCGATGGAGGCATTAGTCGAGGTGTCATAGGGTGTGTCGCTCGTACCGCCCGCGTTACCGTGGCTGGCATCATTGGGATCCCCCGGGTCGTTGTCCTTGATCAGTATGGCGTTGACCTGCATGCGCAGATTGTCACGCAGGCCCGCTTCGAACAGTTCATAGGATAGTGACCCCTTGGGCACGAATAGATCCAAGGTCGTTGGTGTAAAGGGGGTCAAGCCGATGATATTACCCGGGCCGGTGAAAGGGGGGGCGGTGGTAAAGCGTACGTGGGCGAAGCTGCTGGCGGGGCCACTGCTGCCACTGAAGGGGGCTCGAATGAGGCTTAGGGATTCCACGAAACCATCCACTCGCTGGGCGCGCCGATCACCGAAGGCGCTGAGGCTGTTGTCCAGGGCTACGGCGTGGATGCGCCCTCTAATGGCGCCGTATTCGGTGCCTGCCTCTGTACCAACAAAGAACTGTGCCAGCCGCCCATGGGTCTGAGCCTCGCGGATCATCTCCAGCTGCTGGCTTACGACCAGGCGCTCCGGTGATTGCAGATCCAGTTCCAATATTGTCGTGCCGAGATCCGTGGTGACCACCTCGACGAGTGCCATATCATGTTGCTCTTCGTCACCCGCAGTTCGGTTGCGGGCCAGCACTGACACACTCACCACCAGTCCCACGACGATGGTCAGGTTGGGCGGTGGATCCAGTTGGTCACGGCTGATGCGTGCCGCCTGCTGGATCTCGTTGCCCGACTCGCTCTGCGTGTGTTCGATGAGCACCGGTTCGGCACGATTCATGGCATCGCGCAGGATGCCGATCTTGGTCAGGCGTTCATTGAAGCGTTCCGGGTCGCCGTCGATATCCCGTACCACGTATACGCCGCTGCTGCCGTCGTTGTGAATCAGGGTGACACGCACGAGGCCGGCGCGCCCGACCTCGATTTTTTGCACAAAACCTCGTACCGTTGCCATGACAAATACTCCTTTTCTCGATTCAGAAAATCTGTTTATAAATGCATAACGGCGACAATATCGCTAGATATCTATTGGTAGTTATGGGTTAGTGGTTACGGATCCGGGCGAGGCATGCGCCGCATGTCTCGCAGATCCTCGGCACTGCGTGACAGGCGCCGGATAGACAGTTCGCCGGGAAACACAAAGCCATCGCGGAATACGCTGATACCGGTTAGGCAGCTGGTGATTTCGGCAATGCCATTCACTACCGGTGGGATGGGTTCGATAATGGCGCCCTGTTCATTGGCGATGTCTTCCGCCACCTCACCGCCCACCCTGTCGATGGTGATCTCGATGACGACCAGGGCGATCCAGC
The DNA here is from genome assembly GCA_026999335.1 of Chromatiales bacterium. GTDB lineage: Bacteria > Pseudomonadota > Gammaproteobacteria > SZUA-152 > SZUA-152 > DRQN01. Next base: position 2,714 of record JALTPW010000263.1, on the reverse strand, counting down.
CGGCGATGGGGATAATGATTTCCAGAAAGACGTCACAGCAACTCTGATCGAAATCGAAGTCGCCCACGACAGGAGAATCAATCACCAGTTCACAACCTTCTTCGCTGTCTTCGCGGTGTGCACGCATGAAGACAGGCCCTGAAAATTCCACCGTGGGATCCCACCAGCAATCGATCTTGACCTTGGTCTCGCCGGTTATCCACAGGTGCCCTTCGCTTTCTTCGTGTTCACCGGGGTCGGCCAGGGAGACGTTGAGTTCGTAGAGCACGGCATCACCTTCCGGTGTTTCTATCAGTTCGCCACCGTCGCTGCCGACACCGGGAAATTTCTCGGCAATGACCGCCTGAATCTCTTCCTGCACCTTCGCCGCCCCCACCGCCAGGGCCAGCTCGCTGTCACCGAGGAAGTTGTCCGGCGCGATATCATCCGCCGCGGTGCCCGAGCGCCGATTTAGCAGGATGGCGAGGACACCGTCGTCCACCAGCAGAAAACCCACCGGGGTGCTCAGCGGCTCGTCTTCGTCGCCGGACTGGGGACTGTAGACGGGATATCGGCGGGTGTTGATATAGGTGGCGATTTCATCCTGTAATAACTGCTTCGCCGCCGCCTCCGTAAAGGCCGGTTCGGTGATGACACCAAAGGCGCTGATCATGCCTCTTGCCTGGGCGGCAAGAGAGAGGGCGATCTGGCTGCTGGCGAAGTGAGGGTTGTCCAGCTCTACGGTGGTGGCAAGATCGGTATTGGTGGGTTCGGCGGTCATGTCGATAGTGACGCTGGTGTCTGTCTGCTCTATCTTGCGATAGAAGATCAGTCGGCCGAAGGAGCTGTATTCACCCACAAAGGGCACCGAGGGGAGGTAGACATGGATGGGCGCCGTTACCTTGAGATACTGCTCGGCAGCTATCGTTTCCAGTGCCACTTCAATCTCGTAAGGCGTCGCAGCATTGGGTGGTACCAGCGTGCTATCGCGATTGCCGTCGTAGAGGGTGACGGTGTTGCCGCCTGAACTGAAGGTGTGAACAGGTATGGCCTCATAGGCGTTGTGCACCGCATTACGGAACTGCTCCACGCCAATGCTCGGCACCCCGCTGAGGTCGGTAATGTCGACATCGGCGCTGGTGATGCCAAAAAAGCTCAGTCCCAGTACCTCGTCGCCATCTTCATCCCAGGCGGTCAGCAAGGCGGGGATGGCGGCCTGTGCCTCCAGCAGAATTTCGCTCAAGGCCGGGTCGGGAGCGTCCGCCGTCTGTGCCTGCAGTTCAAAAGGAAAGGAAAATAGGATGTGCTTGTCATCCTGAAAACTGAGATCGGCGGGCTTGTCTTCGTCATCCAGCACCCGCACATTGATGGTGAACACACGCCCGGAAAAATCCCGTGTCAGTGGCCCCACATTGTGGGGATAACGGTCTTCGGATTTAAAAGCCAAGTGAAAGATTTCCTTGACAGAGTGAATCCCCAGCTCGACGCAAAAATCAAAGTTGGAGGTCAGGTTCATTCTTTTTCCTCCGGCTCAGGCAGTGTCACCTTGCGGAACCAGCGCCGAAATACATTGCTCCGTTTGCCTTCCTTGATCAGTCGATAGCTGTAACGGCTGTGCAGGCGCAGCCCGCGCCGCTGAATGATCGCCAGCTCGAGCAAATCACGGGCGACGGGGCTGCTGTCTTTGTAAAAATAGAGGTCTTCCAGGCTTAAACGTTTGGGGGTGCGCTTGGCCGGCTTGAGTTCAGGTACGTTTGCGTTCAGATCCATCCTGCGTACCGAAGATGGTAGCTCCTGCAGACGTACCCGCCCCGTGCGTCGTGGGCGTGACGGGAGATGTGAATACCGGCGCGTACGTTTCGGGCGCAGGGCCTGCAGGCGTTTTTCCGCGACCGGATCATGCGGTGACGTGTAGCCTGGGGTGAGATCGCCGATATCCAGCGCTTGCAGCTGTAGCTTTTCAAATAGCGTTCGGCTTAGCCAAGCCGAGTTGTTCGGCCGGGGAAGTTCGCACAGTCTTTCCTTTAAGCGTGTTTCCAGTTCCTCCCGGCGTTCGCGCAGGGCCGGCCGGTGACGCAGACGTGAAAGAATGTGGTGAACCACTGGCCGGGAAAGCTTGACTCCCGCCTCTTTCATTGCCAGTACTGGATTGATGAACAGCATGGCGGCAAGCCCTGGCTGGGCATTGAGCAAACGGTTCAGCTGCGGCCCCAGCGCACCCAGTGTTTTTTCATCCTTGATGTTGATGATGCGGGCCTTGGGGCTGTTTCTTTTTGCCGACACGGCTTTTTTGCCTGACTTTACCCTGCTGGATATAGGCGTCTTTTGGGGTGCTGTTTTTGCTGTACGTGCCTTGCGTTTCTTTTCGGTCATGTTGACCTCCGCAGGAATACGGAGTGACCCCCTTGTTTCCCTGATGCGGTCAGCAAATCAGTGTGGGGCTCAGCACCGCTGGACTTCTTGTTGGCCTATGTTTAACGCATTAATCGGCACACGGCAAGGGAATTACTACTGCGCAAGTATTAATTCGACGACATAGAGACTCGTCGGGTTAATATATCCCCACACTGCTGTCCCGTTAACGAAATCTCACGGCAGTGTTGGTTCCGCAGGGCAAGCGACACGCTGGACATCCTTCGTGGCACCCATTCAAACAACAGTGCTCGTCATGCCGGGCTTGAGCCGGCATTCAGGAAGTCATTGAAACCACTGGATTCCGGGTCAAGCCCGGCATG
>JALTPW010000262.1 GCA_026999335.1 Chromatiales bacterium | reverse complement strand
GCTGGATACCTCGTTGAGGATCTCGTCCTTTGGGGAGGGGAAGGATGGCGAACTCTACGTTGTTCATCATTGGGGAGGTATTTACCGTATCGTGGCGGGTTGATCCCGCCGACGGATTTTTTTTGAATGTTTTTCAATAGGTGCTATGAAGTAGCCTTGCGTGCGCAGCAACCCTTTGCGGAGGGGGTGCCGTGCGCACAAAAGGTGCGGGCATTGAACGTGCGCATGGTGCATGCTACTTGTGGTGGTTCGTAGCAACGTGTGCCACGTGGACAAATTTTTCAAGGATGATGGATGGCCACCTATCGCCGTGCCCGAATACCGGGAGCCAGCTATTTTTTTACCGTCTGTACCCGCCATCGGCTGGCGGTATTGACTAAACCTTCGTATTACCGTGTATTGAAAGAAGCTTTTCGAACGGTCAAACAAAGATACCCGTTTGAGATCGATGCCTTCGTATTGCTGCCGGATCATTTGCACTGCATCTGAACGTTACCGGAATCTGACGCAGACTACGCCATGCGCTGGAGCCTTATCAAACGCCTGGTCAGTCAGAAGACCCGTGATCTGCATCGTGGCCCTGTCAGTGTCACTCAATTTAAGCGGCGAGAGTCGGGCTTGTGGCAGCGGCGCTTTTGGGAACATCAGATCAGAGACGACCGCGATTTCGAGACACATACGGACTACATTCATTGGAACCCGGTAAAGCATGACCATGTTGGGGTGGTCGTGGATTGGCCATACTCCAGTTTTCACCGCCACGTGTCAAAGGGTGTCTACCCTGCGGACTGGGGTGGGGCCGATCCCTGTGTGGAGGAAGCACGGTGTTTTGGAGAGCCGGCATGATTGCGTGTATGGCACAGCGTACACGAGCCTGTGGCGGATCGAATCGTGCGCACGGCGCACGCTACGGTGTGACAGTGCGTGAATTTGGTTTTGTCATTTTTCGTAGTGTGCGCTGTGCGCACAACAACCCTGTGGCGAATCGAATCATGTGCAAGGCACACACTACGATGCGGCGTCGGGTGAGTTCGGATTTTTCAACCAGAGCTTGATGGGGGACAGATCTACGCTATCTGTCGTGTCCATGATGAAAGCCTCATTCAGTTCATTTTTATCCAGGGGCTCTTGATTTTCCAGTTGCAGTTCCAGCACGCTGAGTCCTGCCTCGGAGGCATCCCGGCCTTCGGCCTGTCGTGCCCTGATGCGCTGGTACAGGATCTCGATGTCTGTTTCGCAATGGATGATGCGAAAGGGGACGGCAAGTGAATGCGCCAGTTGCCGGAAGCGTTTCCGCTCGCTACGTTTGGTGAAGGTAGCATCCACCACTACCACGTAGCCTGCGCGCAGAACCCGCCGGGCCAGGTCTTCCAGCCTTGTAAAGGTACGTTGCGTGAATTCGGCACTGTAGAGTCCCGCTCCCGGTGAGGAATCACT
>JALTPW010000261.1 GCA_026999335.1 Chromatiales bacterium | reverse complement strand
CGGCGGCTTTTGAAAAGTTTTCTCTAAAGACTTCGGGCGGTTCGCCGTTTAAAAACTGGGCGCGTGCGAGGTCGGCATAAGCGTCTCCCACTCCAGAATAAAAAGATTGTATGGGCAGGTTTTCCTTTTTATAAAAACCGGAATCATAATTTTCAAACCTTTTTTTAACTCGCTCTTGAGTGACCTTAAGCCAATGGTCAATCTGTTGTTGTTCGGGTTCGTTGTCGGGGGTCATGCGTTGTGTCCTCTGTGGTTAGTCATCCACGGTAAATTCCATTATCTTTTTACTGAGAGTGCCATCTTCATCTTGCTCATACACCTCGGCTTTGTTGGTGGCCTGGTTGGCGCGGATGAAGGTGTGTTTTTTCTGGCCTTTCCTCTCCTCTATGTCTTTCCACAAATCCACTTCCTTTTGGGTATAAGGCCCGCCGATGCGCCTGGAGGGTTTGCCGACTTTGGATTGCTTCCCTGCCATCACTTTTCCGCGCCGTTGATTATTGGCCGCCGAGCCTTGTTTGCCGGAGTTGTTTTGTTTGGGTAGCGGTTTGCTCTTGGGGTTGGCGGTGGCTTTGACTTCGACTTCTTCGAGTTCTCTGTTTTTGTTTCGCAACAAATCATCCGGGCCCTGGTAGCGTCGGTTGAAATCGGCCTCTGAATCTTTCCCTGTCATTTTTTTGAATTTCACGATCGCCCGTTCACCAAAGGCTTCGATTTCCTTGATGACTTTTTTGGCGGGAACGACTTTCTCAATTTTTCGCGCCACCGTATCGATGGTCGCGCCGATCATAACACCTGCGCTCAGGCCTTCTGCCTTGATGCTTGCAATCACATCCACCACCGCCTGCGCTGCCATTTCTATGGGGATAATGGGTACGTTTTCCAGAGGCGGGTCGTTAATCAGTGCGTCTTCCTGTGTTTTGTTAAAACCGCCACTCTTCACCGCAGCGGTTTTTACCCCGGCCGCGGGAGGTGTTGTCGCGGAAGAGGGACTGCCACCCGCAGCACCACCGGGGTTGATCTTGACCAGGCCGCCTTTCAGGGCCACCATCGCACGGCCTTTGACATCCACTTTGATGGCGCTGATGACGACGCCGCTGGGGGTGATCCTGAAACGGCTGCCACCGATGTTGAGTTCGATGACGTCGGTGGCCTCGATCACGATCGACTTGGCCTTTTTCCGGCTCGCCCGGGCGACTGTGACGGTGAGGTTTCCACCAATGGTGAGCTGTTCATTCTTGCCGACGTTTTCCGTGCGGTTGCGGCCAATCTCGGTGCTCTCGTCATTCAGCACCACATTGTTCTGGTCTTTCTGGGCGTGAATGAAGACTTCCTCTTTGTCCTTTTCGTCGTCAAAGCGCAGTTCGTTGAAGCCCGCGCCCTTGTGGGTCTTGGATTTGATGCTCATGCGGGTCTTGTGAGCCGGCAGGGCATAGGGCGGGAC
>JALTPW010000260.1 GCA_026999335.1 Chromatiales bacterium | reverse complement strand
ACACTGAAATTTGAGATTGAAAATTCGCAGTCAAAACGGCTGATTCGGGGACACAGTATGGTTTTCAGCGGGCTTTCATGCCGCCATAGGCAAACAATCGAAATTGATGCTGGTGTGCTACGGACACACATCCTGCTATCAGTCAAACGCTGTTAAGACCTGAAGGAAAAGTCACTTCAGGTAACAAGGAGTTGAATATGCGATGGATTTCGGATCTTTCGATTCGTTATAAGTTATTCCTGATTGCGGTGGTGAGCTGCATTGGTTTCGTTGTGTTTTTGGCACAGAACTACAGTGTGACGGAGGAGAATTCAAAGCGGCTGCATGCCGTCAAAATGATCTATTTTCCATTGCTTGAGCGGACGGATATAAACCTCATCCGGCTAGACAGGATAAAAGGGACGCTGACCAACGCCGTCAGTACCGGTGAAGAGGATTTGCTGAAAACCACGGATGGGCTTGCCAGCGAGATGAGCAGGGTATTACAGGAAATGGTGAAACTGGATCCTGGCCTGGCGGATGACATTTCAGAACTGAGCCAGTTGTTTGAGAACTATTATGCTATCGCACGCTCGATAAGCAGTGACATTCTCAATGATACATTGGCGCTGGAAGACATTAAGGGTAAGGCCGACGCAATGGGCAAGGCACTGGAGGCTTTTGAGTCGCGACTGAAATTATTCCGAGACAGCCGATATACCCAATTCACCGACAGCCTGGAACTGGCCAACAAGGCTTCCCATGATGCGTTGGTGACGGGATTGGTCACAGGAATCGTGATTATCGCCGTGCTGCTCGGCGCTATCTTCATGGTTTCTTCCCTGATTACGGGAAACCTCAATACGATTATTGATTCTCTGCAGGAACTGGCGGAAGGCCGGGGTGACCTGACCAAGCGCCTGCAGAGTAACAGTGCCGACGAAACGGGCATGGTGGTGAAGTACTTCAACGACTTCCTGCAAAAACTGCACGATCTGATCAAGGAAGTGGTTGATGCGACCACTCAGCTAGGCGCCAATGCCTCACAGTTGTCCGAGATTACCCAAATGACTGCCAGTGGTGCGCAGCAGCAGCAAACGGAAGTCGCTCAGCTGAGCACGGCCATGAACGAGATGGCGGGTACGGTGCAGGAAGTGGCGCACAATGCTGGTGAAGCTGCGGGGGCTGCGCGCGAGGCGGATGAGGCATCCGGAAAAGGACAGGCGATCGTTGCCAATACCGTGAATGTCATCACGACCCTGGCCGACAGTATTGAAGGTGGCGCCAAGGTTATTACAGAGTTGCAGATTGAAAGTGAAAATATTGGCGGTGTACTGGATGTCATCCGCACCATTGCGGAACAAACCAACCTATTGGCCCTGAATGCTGCCATCGAAGCTGCACGGGCGGGAGATCAGGGGCGGGGCTTTGCCGTGGTGGCCGCTGAAGTGCGCACCCTGGCC
>JALTPW010000259.1 GCA_026999335.1 Chromatiales bacterium | reverse complement strand
AAATGCGTCCGGCCATTTTCTTGAGGAATGGTAAACGGTGCGGATTTGGAGCTGATGTCCTTTGATCCGATAAGGTACGACATAGGGGAGCCCCGCAATCATTAGCTCAAATGTACCGTGTACTCGCCCTGTGCGCCCAAGCTTTGGGTTATCAGGGCGTCGCGTTACCGCATTCCGGATTTTCTGTGCCACGTCCCATGCAGCCTGTGGATTATTCCTGGCTATGTAGTCTTGAATGCTTTCCAATGCAGCAGCGGCTGGTTCCGTCCAGATAACATTCACCGCGCATTATCTTTGTATTTGTTGAAAATGCGTGCCATTTCAGCATCGTCGGCAAATCTGTCTTCGTCAGCCGCCTTGATGCCCTCCTCGATGCGCTCGACTTGCCATGCCTGCATTTCAAGCATCTGTTCGATCGCCTGGTTGACCAGGTAATTTCTGGATCTGTCCTGCTGTTTTGCCAGCTTGTCGAGTTGCTTCACCTTTTTGCTGTCTGTGCGGACGGTAAATGCTTCGGTACCCATCAGCCAGCTTAATACCTCGAATGGTTCATGGTGGTTCACTTGTGATCATAGCACAACCGGAGGTGTCGGTAGGGGAGGTATGAGGGGCTGTGCGCCCCTGGCTGGTTCGGTCGTGGCCACCCAGATCAGAGTGAGTGGCTACCTCGCAGTAGCCCTGGGCGGCGAGGATAGCGCGCACTGCGGATCCCTGATCGTAGCCGTGTTCCAGCAGCAACCATCCGTCAGGTCGCAGATGTTCATGGGCCTCATGGGCGATCTCGCGGATGTCATGCAGGCCGTCGGGGGCGGAGCCGAGGGCGGCGGCGGGTTCGAAGCGCAGGTCTCCGTGGCAGAGGTGGGGGTCATCCGGATGTATATAGGGCGGGTTGCTGGCGATCAGCGCCAGGCGTTCACCGGCCAGCGGCACCAGCCAGGGGCCAAGGCGGAATTCGATATTGCTGATCCCCAGTTTTTTGGCATTGCTGCGGGCCACTTGCAGGGCGGCCGCAGAGACATCCGTGGCGATGAGGTGGCAACGGGGCCGTTCGCGCGCCAGGGCCAGGGCGATGGCGCCACTGCCGGTACCCAGATCGGCGATGCGCCAGTCGACCGTCTGCGGGATGTGTTCCAGGGCCAGCTCCACCAGCCGTTCGGTCTCCGGGCGTGGAATCAGGGTGTCCGGGGTGACACGCAGGGTCATGTCCCAAAAATCGCGTTCTCCGGTGATATAGGCGATGGGTTCGCCGGCGGTGCGGCGCATCAGCAGATGATCGAACGTATCCTGTTGCTCCGGATTCGGGACATGCTCCGGCCAGGTGCGCAGCCAGCTACGGTTTTTGCCGAGGCTGAAGGCGAGGAGGATCTCCGCCTCCAGGCGGGCGGATTCCGTGTTGTCTGCGAGTTTTGTGCGGGCCCGTTGCAGCAGGTCTTCGATGTCGTGGCGGGGAGGCATGGCGAATCCGGTGGTCACGGGTGGCGCTATTATCTCTCTAAAGCCGGCCCATGAAAAACCAGTAAATGAGTGTGGTGGGTCAGTCTTCGCTCAGCTGTGCCAGTTGCTGGATCTGGTGTTCGTTGACCAGCGGCTCGATGATCGGTTCGAGGTCGCCCTGCATGACCTCGTCGAGCTTGTAGAGGGTGAGGTTGATGCGGTGGTCGGTGATGCGCCCCTGCGGGAAATTGTAGGTGCGGATGCGCCCGGAGCGGTCGCCGCTGCCGACCAGGGATTTTCGTGTGGCGGCCTGTTCGGCCTCCTGTTTTTCGCGTTCTGCGGCAGTGATACGGGCGGCCAGCAGGGCCATGGCGCGGGCGCGGTTCTTGTGTTGCGAGCGCTCGTCCTGGCATTCCACCACGGTGCCGGTGGGCAGGTGGGTGATGCGGATGGCGGAGTCGGTCTTGTTGACGTGCTGGCCGCCGGCGCCGCTGGCACGGAAGGTGTCGACCTTCAGATCGGCGGTGTTGATCTCGATCTGGGCCACCTCGGCCACTTCGGGCATGACCGCCACGGTGCAGGCGGAGGTGTGGATGCGGCCCTGGGACTCTGTCTCCGGCACGCGCTGCACGCGATGTCCGCCGGACTCGAACTTGAGTCGTGACCAGGCGCCCTGGCCGATGATGCGCAGGATGATCTCCTTGTAACCACCGTGCTCGCCCTGGCTTTCAGTGATGATCTCGATCTGCCAACGGCGGCGCTCGGCATAGCGTGAATACATACGAAACAGGTCACCGGCGAACAGCGCCGCTTCGTCGCCACCGGTACCGGCGCGAATTTCGAGGAAGATGTTACTGTTGTCGTTGGGATCCGTGGGCAGCAGCAGTTTTTGCAGTTCCAGTTCCAGCGCATTGCAGCGGGCCTTGGCGGTCTTCAGTTCTTCCTCGCCCATCTCACGCATGTCCGGGTCGTCGTCGCTGAGCAGAGCGTTCGCTTCGCTGATGTCGTCCAGGGTGCAGCGGTATTGCGTGAAGCATTTGGCGACCGGTTCGATTTGTGCGTATTCCTGCGACAGTTCGCGGAACTGGTTCTGATCCGAAATAACGCCGGGGTCGGCGAGCAGGCCGCTGAGTTCCTCGAGGCGTTCGCCGATGGTTTCCAGCTTGTGATGGATGGATGGTTTCATCTGTACTTCTACGTAGTGGATAAGGGGAGAGGGTGCCGCAGGGCGGGCGGTGGATCGGGCGTTAGAGCCCGTCGTCGTCGAGTTCAAACAGCTCATGGGCTGCCGCGAAGACCTCGCGACGGTCGTCGTAGCCGGCGTGCTTGAGTTGTACGCTGGGAGTGTGGATTAGCTTGTTGGTGAGGCGCAGGGCCAGTTCACTCATGACTTGTTCGGGATCCTTGCCGGCGTGCAGCAGGCGCAGGGCGCGTTCCAGTTCCTCGTCTTTCTGCGCGCAGGCCTTGTTGCGCAGGGCGCGGATGGTGGATACGGCATTCAGCGACTGCAGCCAGTGCATGAAGTGGGAGACCTGGGCGTCGATAATCTCCTCGGCCTGCTGGGCGGCCTCCTGGCGTGAGCGCAGGCCTTCTTGGATGATGTCCTGCAGGTCGTCCACGGTGTACAGGTAGATGTCGTCGAGGTTGCTGACCTCGGGCTCGATGTCGCGTGGTACGGCGATATCCACCAATAGCATGGGCTTGTGTTTGCGCGCCTTGAGGGCGGTCTCCACGCTGCCTTTGCCGAGGATGGGCAGCGGGGCGGCGGTGGAGGATATGACAATGTCGGCCTCGGCCAGATGGTCGTTGATCTCCGGCAGGGCGATGGCATAGGCGCTGAATTCCTGCGCCAGGGCGTGGGCGTTTTCCACGGTGCGGTTGGCGATGATCATGCGTCCGATGCCGCTTTGGTGCAGGTGGCGGGCCGTCAGCTCGATGGTCTCGCCGGCACCGATGAGCAGCGCCGTATGATCCTCGAAATTACTAAAAATCTGTTTCGACAGGCTGACTGCGGCGAAGGCCACGGATACCGCGCTGGCGCCGATAGCGGTATCTGTACGCACTCGCTTGGCGACGGAGAAGGTGTGCTGGAACAGGCGGTCAAGATGTCCGCCCAAGGTTCCCGCCTCGCTGGCGGTGGCGTAGGCATCCTTGATCTGGCCGAGGATCTGCGGCTCGCCGAGCACCAGTGAGTCCAGGCCGCTGGCCACGCGCAGCATGTGACGCACGGCCTCGTCGCCGGGGTGCAGGTAGATGTAGGGGTCGATATCTCGTTTGTCGAGCTTGTGATATTCTCGAAACCAGTCGACGATGGCCCGTCCGTCGCCGGACTGTAGGCCACAGTACAGCTCGGTGCGATTACAGGTGGAGACGATGGCCGCCTCTTGAATCTGCGGACGCGAGACCAGATCTCTCAGGGCGTCCATCAGTTGTCCAGGGGCAAACGCCACCCGCTCTCGGATATCCACCGGAGCTGTTTTATGGTTAATGCCGAAGGCTAGAAGAGACATGCAGCAGTAGTGTTCAGCGTCCGATAAAGGTACATAAGATTCTGCGTGATAAGTCGAAGTAATACAAGTTAACCGGGATATTTCATGAATATGTATAAAAAAGAATGCACAAGCGGAATTATGCATGACTGCATGAAATATCCGGGTTAAGCGTTTGGTATTGTTGCCGGGTTCGGGGGGGCTCGGGCTGTCGGGGCGAATAAACCGTGCCCGATGTGGTCGAACTAAAGTGTTGGCCCGCCTTCAGGGCCGTTATGGAGTTATAGATGAAGCCATTGATGTTTGTCTTACTGGTGGTCATGGCCGTAGCAGGCTGTGCCGTCAGTCCGCTGGATACCGCGCCCCCTAAGGTGCCGGATTCAGACGCCGTCAGCGCGCCGGTTGTATCGGATGCGCCCTCGGATGCACCCGTAATACAGAGGGATATTCCACCGGAAGTCATGTATCAGCTGTTGATCGCGGATATCGCCTCGCAGCGTGGCCAGCTGGGTGTTGCCATCGCCAACTATCTGGCGGCTGCGAAGACGGCTCGCGCGCCCCACCTTGCGCAACGTGCTGCCCGTGTGGCGTTATTCGCCAAGGCGCTGAAACCGGCATTGGAGGCGGCAAGCCTGTGGGTCGAACTGGCGCCGGAAAATCCTGAGGCACGCCGTATGTTGGGGGCATTGCTGCTGACCTTCGGTCGTGCGCCGGAGGCGGAAGCGCAGTTTGATGCCTATCTCGGCCTGTCTGCGGCCCTGCCCAACCGGGGCTTTCAGCAGGTCGCCAATCAGCTGGCGAGCGAACAAAACCGTGTTGCCGCGATGACGGTGATGGAGAACCTGCTTGCCACCCGAGGGGACGAGCCCCACGCCTGGCTGGCCCATGCCTGGTTGTCCATGCGTCAGGGCAAGCTCGATCAGGCGCTGGCATCACTGGGCAGGGCCGAGGCACTGAAGCCCGGCTGGCAGCAGGCCGTGGTGCTGCGGGCGCGGGTGATGGGTCAGCAAGGGCACCAGCAAGAGGCGGTGGATTATCTGGCCGCCCAACTCGATGGCGAGTTATCTGATGACCCCGATGTGCGCATGA
>JALTPW010000258.1 GCA_026999335.1 Chromatiales bacterium | reverse complement strand
TTGGAATCCGATTTTTGCCGGGGCAAAGGATGGCGTCCTCTTTAGCTCCCTTTAGCCTGCTAGTTTCAATTCTTCACGTATAACTTTACGCAGTGCATCTTCTAATGATTTATCGTGCGAATTAATATATTCACGCAACGCATCATTGATGTGAGTTTGATAGTTTCCACCACCAGCAGAATGAACCTGTTTCTTGAAATGTTCGATTATGTCACCATCCAACCGGATAGTAATACGAACTTTATTTGGATCGGGTTTTATGATTGCTCCTCGTTTTCCTTTGTTAAAATTTTCACTCATATTCTATACCTCGGTAATACTGTTTGGTTTCGCTACGATCTGCTTTTCGAGCTGAAATAATACGGACACGATCATTTTCGCAGTTTGTATGAGCTACATAGAGAATTTTTAAGCTCGGATCCATTCCTAGTGTCCTAAATCGCTGCTCATCGTGGTCTTTATCTTCAATGGTCAGAGCATTCTCATCTTCCAAAGCAATTACAGCATCAGCAAAATCAACGCCGTGCTTTTGAAGATTCTCAGCAGCCTTCCGTGGATCCCACTCTATATCCATACGCTAAGTGTATGCACATGTTGTGTACGCGTCAAGGGTATTGTAACCCTTTTATTTATCGGGATATATAGGGTCGACACGTCTTATATGCCCACGTGGATGTCTGTCCAATCGCCATGTCAGGTACGGTTTTCGCATGTTTTCAGTAAAAAACAAGGGACACAATACTCAATTGAAAATTCTGGAGCAATATCCTTATATTTTCCTCCATGTCCCTCTGGATTTCGGCATTCGCCGGAATGACGATGTTTGTGGAATGCTGTGGAAGGAAGGTCAAGCCCGAGGATAAAGAGTAACGTCTCCTTTTCCCCGCTCCTGGAGTTCGATTTTCGTCGGGGTTAAAGGGGGATTCGGTTGACACACAGGGCAGGGGCTAGACCATTATGAATATGGCAAAAGGCAAGACCTGACTCTGTTTTTTTCTATTCATGACATGGTAATAAGCATTCTCATATTCAATACGGATTGGCCTGAGCATAAATCAAGGATAATCAAGAGCGAATAAAGAGTCAATATGATACTTGACCCCTATTTTTGACTCTGTTTTTTGTTTTTTTTCTTAGTACCTGCTTCTACTTCTAGCTTCGCATGATTTTTATTTTCTCTTAGACCAAACAAACCTTTTCCCACTTTTATGAATGGGGAATTTTCGCCGTCATTTTTTATTGACATGTAAATTTGGGCACCTACGGTGGCAGAAGGCGTTGCACCATCAGTTTCAAAGTAGCCTCTCGAAAGAATCAATTCTGATATTTCAGCACTCCTTAATGGGCCGTCAGACTCTGAAAGAACTTTTTTTATTGCATGTTTCCAGGATTTTTCCAAAATTATCTCCTAAAAATATAACGCCTTGCTCAGCGGCAATTTAAAGG
>JALTPW010000257.1 GCA_026999335.1 Chromatiales bacterium | reverse complement strand
ATCCACCCCTTCGATGATGGTAATGGGCGAGTCGGCAGAGCCATTGCTGACCATGCGCTTTCTCAGTATCTCGGATATTCGACCACCGCCTGTCTTGCCACGGCGATAGAGGGCGACAAGAAGGTCTATTACCGACAGCTGGAGAAGGCGGGCAGAGGAAGCCTTGATATTAACGGTTGGCTGGATTACTTCTCGGACACCGTGAACGTAGCACAGGATATCGCTAGGGAAGAGGTGGATTTCGTACTGGCGAAGACCCGCTTCTATGACACCTATGGCGACCAGTTGAACGACCGACAAGCCAAGATGGTGTCGCGGGTGTTCGCCGAAGGCCAGAAGGGCTTCGAGGGCGGTATATCGACTAAAAAGTATGAGGCGATTACTCAGTGTCCCAACAGAACGGCCAGCCGAGACCTTTCAGACCTGGTTGAGAAGGGGATTATCACCCCGCTACCGGGCGGGGGTAGAACGACTCGTTATGAGCTGACGACAGTCGAACCGGGTGGATTTGGCTTAAAAAAGAAGAAGTCGGTCAATGGGTTCGGAACGGCAGTATGAATGAGAGCTAATGGACGCGTGTTTGAAGGTAGTGTTAGGGGAAGAAATAATGGGCACAATGGCTGAAGGCAGGGGATGGCGGGCTGCCGACCAATGATCACGCCCTACCACGCCAAATACTATGCCCATGAGCTAACCAAGCGTTGTGCAGCCGACAGCATGGAGAAGCTCGCCGGGACACTGGTGGATGCTCAGGTCGACCTCAATCCTCACCAGGTTGAAGCGGCACTGTTCGCCTTCAAATCACCTCTCTCATCAGGTGCAATCCTCGCGGATGAAGTTGGCTTGGGTAAAACTATCGAGGCTGGCCTTGTCCTCTCTCAGAAGTGGGCAGAGGGAAAGCGCCGCACGATGATCATCATGCCAGCCAGTCTGCGTAAACAGTGGGTTCAGGAACTACAGGAAAAATTCTTTCTCCCTTCCACCATTCTTGAGGCCAAGAGTTACAAGGCTGCTATTAAAGGGGGACGGGATCCGTTTGAACCCGATGGGAAGATCATCATCTGCTCCTACCAGTTCGCGGCTCGTCATGCTGAAGAGATCATGGTCACCCTTTGGGATCTGGTCGTCATTGATGAGGCTCACCGCCTACGGAATGTCTACAAGAGCGGAAACAAAACGGCCAGAGCGCTCCGGTCAGCCCTGGTAAATGTCCCTAAGGTGCTTCTCACCGCGACGCCACTTCAGAACAGCCTGATGGAGCTTTACGGCCTGGTTAGTTTTATCGACGAATATGCCTTTGGCGACGAAAAAAGTTTCCGAGCCAAGTATGCACGGCTAACCAGTGACGACCAGTTTTCCGAGCTGAAAGCACGGCTCAAGCCGCTCTGCCACCGTACGCTACGCCGGCAGGTTCTAGAGTACGTAAAATTCACCAACCGGCGAGCCATTACTCAGGAGTTCTGGCCTACTCAGGACGAACAAGACCTCTACGATAGGGTCTCGGACTATCTGCAACGTCATCAATGCCCAGTTTGAACAGCTCCGGCTTGAACTGGATGAACAGATATCAGAGGCAATGGATCGCACTCGTGAACAGCTACTCGAGAATTTCGATGCCGAGGTCCACGATAAACTGAAAGTGAATCTGCAAGAGAGCAAAGCCTACCTGGATCAGTACAGCAACATGTTGTGGCGGCTCACGCAGTATGCGCTCGATGGCGATGCTGAGTTCTATCCGCAGCGCTACCGGTTTACCTTGAATTCCCCACCCTCTGATGCACCACATATTGCCACTGGAGACTACGAACTCGGCAAAAACATCGAAGACGTCCATACCTATCGGGTAGGGCATCCCCTAGCGCAGCATTTACTGGCACGCTACATCGATTTGGAGCTCTCAACCAACCACGTCCGGTTTGATTACACCGGGCATGCTCAGTCAGCCATCAGTCTTGAGCCGATAGTTGGAAAACGGGGCGAACTCGCGCTCTACAAGCTCAGTATCCAAGGGGCAGATAGCGAAGACCACCTTATATTCATCGGCTGGGATGAATCTGGGGAACTCCTGTCCCAGGAGCAGGTTCAGCGATTGTTCCAGCTTCCTGCTTCCGTAGGAAACAAAGTCAAGGAGGCAGAAAGTAACTGCGATAAAATCTATCAGGCCCGCAAAGCCGAAGTACTGGCCTCTGTTGAAACCCGCTATGCCGAGTTCTTCGATATGGAGATGGAGAAGCTCGATAATTGGGCAGATGACAAACGTAAGGGCTTGAAGTACAACCTCAAAGAATTGGACGATCAGCTCAAAGAGCTGAAAAAGCAGATTCGTCAGGCCAGCAGCCTGCCCGATAAACTGACCTTGCAAAGACAGGCAAGAAAGATCGAGACGCGGCGTGATGAGGCTTGGCGTGAGTACGACCAGCAGGCGGGAGAGATAGAAACCAAAAAGGATCAACTCCTGGACTCTATTGAAGAGAAACTTCAGACACAGATAGGTGACGAAAGGCTATTCACTGTCCGCTGGCGTCTTGTTTAGGGAGTATGTCCATAAATTACAATGAGTTATCTTGTTTGTGGGCTGATGGGCGTTGAGGGAAACATCTCTGAAAGTCCTGCTTTGTGGATATTGCTGGATAATTATATTAACCTGTTAGGTAAATGCTTTGATCGATATAGTCTTTGCCAGCAACAAGCTGAAAAAGCAGTTCAATGAAGAAAAGGCTATGTTCAAGGCATTTGGATGGCCGCGCGCCAGGCGAATCAAGGTGGTGATAACTGCACTCAGGGCAGCCCCCAGCCTAGGCATGTTTGCGCCGCCATATAGCCCACCGCACAGATGCCATGAACTGACAGGCAATAGAAAGGGAAAGCTGAGTCTTGACCTGGATGGCCCTTACCGGCTGATTATCCAGCCCACAAACAATCCTCTACCCAAAAGGCCGGAAGGTGGGCTGGACTGGAACCGCATCACTGCCATCAAGATTATTGGCGTGGAGAACACCCATGGATAAAGCAACGACTAACCAATATGCCCCCGACTACACAGTAACGCCTGGCGAGGTGCTGGCGTACGAGCTCGAACTGCGCAATATGAGCAAGTCTGAGCTGGCCAAACGCACCGGCCTGACCGAAAAGCACATCATTGCCATCATCAAGGGCAAGGGCACTGTGATCATCACGCCGGAAACCGCCATTAAACTGGAACGTTCCTTGGGGATGCCGGTGGAATACTGGCTCAACCTGGAGGCTCACTATCAAGAGACCCGCGCACGTCTGGCAGAAGAGACCACGCTGGAAAAAGATCTCGACTGGCTCAAACGCATCCCGGTAAACGCCATGACAAAAATGGGCTGGCTGCAAAAGCACAAAGATAAAAAACAGCAGCTTGAAGAGGTGTTGCGATTTTTTGGTATCGCCAGCGTTGATCAGTGGGCGGGCATATGGCCTAAAGTGGCTGTAGCCTACCGCCAACACAATAAACACGAAATCTATGCCGAGGCCGTTTCTGCCTGGTTGCGACAGGGTGAATTACAAGCAGCAAACATCCAATGCGAACCCTACAACAAAACTGCTTTTCGCGCGGCACTGGATGAAATTCGCTCGCTCACCGCGGAAAGCGATCCGGCACAGTTTGTCCCCGCCATGCAGCAGCGTTGTGCCACCGCCGGTGTTGCCGTGGTTTTTGTCCCCTGCATGCCTAAAACCGGCGTGAGCGGGGCGACCCGTTGGGTGAACCCGGACAAGGCCATTATTCAGCTAAGCCTTCGCTATAAGACCAACGACCATCTCTGGTTTACCTTCTTCCACGAGGCGGGCCATATTCTCCTGCATGGCAAGAAAGAGATTTTCATCGAAGGCGCAAACGGCTTGGACGAAGAAAAAGAAATTCAGGCCAACGCCTTTGCCGAGCAGGAACTGCTGCCCAGAAAAGTTTTTAACGCCTTTGTGTGCCAACCTCGCTACACGAAGATCGCTATCCAACGCTTCGCGAAAGAAATCGGTGTTGCCCCCGGCATCGTTGTCGGGCAGTTACAGCACAAGGGGCTATTACCAACAACACACTGTAACGACCTTAAGGTTCGGTATCAGTGGAATCACAAATAACGCAAAACAAATACAAAAACAGAATTCAAACGATTGACCGGAGCTCCCATGAGTGACGATATAAAAATGAACGGCGAGTCACTGGATATCAGTGAACAGCGCCGCCAGGAATTAAAAAAACTCTTCCCCGGCGTGTTTACCGAGACCACTGGTACAGACGGTCAGCCAGTCGAGAGCATTGACTTCGAGCGCCTAAAGAGCGAGCTGGGCGATTTCTCCGATATTTATGAAGGCCGCCGCGAACGCTACGGCATGGAGTGGCCCGGCAAGCGCGACTGCATGAAGCTGATTCAGGAACCCTCTCGTGCCACGCTCAAACCCTGCCGCGAAGAATCGGTGGATTTTGATACCACTCAGAATCTCTTCATCGAAGGCGACAATCTGGAAGTGCTCAAACTGCTGCAAAAGAGCTACTACGGCAAGGTGAAGATGATCTACATCGACCCGCCGTACAACACCGGCAAGGAGTTCATCTACCCCGACAACTACACCGAGTCATTGGAGACCTATCTGGCGTATGCCGGGTTGATGGATGATGAGGGCAAGAAGTTTTCCACCAATACCGCCACTGAAGGGCGCTTTCATACCAAGTGGTTGAACATGATGTATCCGCGTCTTTATCTCGCAAGGAATTTGTTGCGGGAGGATGGGGTGATTTTTATTTCTATTGATGACAATGAAGTCGAGAATTTGCGGCGGATGTGTGATGAAATATTTGGAGAAGAAAACCTATTGGCTACTTTTTCATGGCGCACCGATGGGAATTTTGATAATCAAGCCAAGATAAAAAACTGTCATGAGTACATCGCTTGCTATGTGAAAAATGTCTCGATGTTCCCACATCCCCCTGTAATTGATCCGAATGTCTCAGATGATAGTAAGCTCTTTAAGTCAGAGATAAGGAATACAGTTGTCAAAAATGGGCCGAAAAATCCGGTAAGCGATATCACGCTACCTAACGGTTTTCCAGCAACTTTCGAGAGTGGAACAATAATGAAGAGGTCAAATAACTGGCCAAAATATGATGAAAATGCTGTTATTGAAAATAGTCGACTGGTTAGACCTGTTGTTATTAAAAGCGGTTGGAGTTCCAAAGCATTATTAGAGTCTTTTATAAATAACAACTTTCAACCGGTTGAGGACTCTAAAGGTCAAAATACTAGGTTTGAGATTATCGCATCTGGTGCGGTTGAGGCTGTGAAAGAAAGGTCGGATACACAGAGTCATGTGATTTCAGTATTAACAGGGTTTGGTGGAACCCAACAAGCAGCAGCAGAAATTGATGAGTTGGGTCTAGTTTTTGATGATTATCCAAAACCGACAGCACTTATAGATTATTTTATTAAAATGAATGATGGCAGTGATTTTATTGTCATGGATTTTTTTGCTGGATCAGGCACCACTCCACACACAGTGTTTAAACTAAAAGCCGATTCAACATCCGATAAAAATAATATAAATTTTATTGCCGTCCAGTTGCCGGAGCCATGCAGCAAGGAAACTAAGGCATTTCAAAGTGGGTTTAAGTCGATTGCCGAGATTTGCAAGGAACGCATCCGCCGTGCCGCTAAAAAAATCCATGAGGAACACGAAGGACAACTCGATCTTGAAGACATAAATAATTTGGATCTTGGTTTCAAAGTCCTCAAGCTAGATCAATCCAACTTCAAGCAATGGCAAACTCCTTCTGCTGAATTGGGTGCCGATCAACTCGCCAAACAACTGGAGCTCCATACCGACCACATCGACCCCTACGCTACCCAGGAAGAAATTCTGTATGAGTTGTTGCTGAAAGCTGGTTTCATGCCCACCGAAAAAATCGAAACCTTCGATCTGGCCGAAAAACAAGTCTTCTCCATCGCCGAAGGCGCTCTACTGATCTGCCTGGAAGAAGAGCTCACCAGTGAACTGATCGACACCGTGGCCGACCGGGAACCCATGCAGTTCATCTGTCTGGACAAGGGTTTTAAGGGCAACGACCAGCTTAAGGCCAATGCGGTACAAACCTTCAAGTCCCGCTCCCAGGGTGCGGAGACCGAGATGGTCTTCAGGGTGGTCTGATATGAGCAGCCCCGATTCCGGAGAAATACTCATCTACCAGTCTGAAGCGGGTGAAACCCGTTTGGAGGTGCGACTGATAGGGGAGACCGTCTGGCTGACCCAAAAGCTGATGGCGGAGTTGTTTCAAACCACTCCCGAAAATATTGGCATGCACCTGAAAAACATCTATGAAGACAATGAGTTAGAAGAATCTGCAACTGCCAAGGATTTCTTAGTAGTTCGTCAGGAGGGGGAGCGTGAGGTTCGGCGCGAGCTAAAACACTACAACCTGGATGCGATCATTTCGGTTGGCTATCGGGTCAAGTCTCATACGGCAACCCGCTTCCGGCAGTGGGCGACCCGGCAGCTGAAGGAATACATCGTTAAGGGTTTTGTTTTGGACGACGAGCGGCTGAAAAACCCGGATCAACCCTTCGATTATTTCGAAGAGCTGGTACGCCGCATTCAGGATATCCGTACCTCGGAGAAGCGTTTCTACCGCAAGATTACCGATATCTATGCGACCAGCACCGATTATGACCCCACGCTGGATATCAGTATCGATTTTTTCAAAACGGTGCAAAACAAGATGCACTGGGCGATTACCGGGCAGACGGCGGCCGAGATGATTAGTGACCGCGCAGACAGCAAAAAGGACAACATGGGGCTGACCAACTGGCGTGGCGGCAAGGTCAGAAAGCAGGACGTGGCGATTGCAAAAAACTATCTGAAGTCAGAGGAACTTCAAGCGCTGAATAATCTGGTTGAACAGTATCTGATCTTTGCCGAAGGACAGGCGATGCGCCGGATTGCCATGACCATGCATGACTGGATCAAAAAGCTCGATGGTTTCATGACCTTGAATGACCGGGACATTCTTGACCATGCGGGCAAGGTGTCGCACCAGATAGCGAAAGAATTGGCCGAGTGTGAATACGATAAATTCCATCAGCAACGCCTGGAAGATGAGGCCCAACAGGCCGAGCAGGAAGATATCGCCGCATTGGAAAAGCTCGAATCGCAGCTTGTCCAGAAACCGCGTAAGCCAGGCCGTAAGCAGGAGGACGAATAATGTCCTCACTCAAGTTTAAATTTGACGGCAATCTCGACTTTCAGCAAAGGGCGATTGCGTCTGTCGTTGATCTGTTTGAGGGGCAGCCGCTGGCCAATGAGACTTATTCGGTGTCATTAGGAACACAGGAAGGTGGCAGCCAGCTATCCCTCGGTGATGATGAGTTCGCCAATATTTCTGCCGTCGCCAATCAGCTGGTATTGACCGATGAACTGTTGCTGGAAAATCTGCACAAGGTTCAGGAAGAAAATAATCTGCCCAGGCAGGACGAACTGGCTGGGCATCATTTCTCCGTGGAAATGGAGACAGGAACAGGCAAGACCTATGTCTATCTGCGCACTCTTTTCGAGCTGAATAAACGCTACGGATTTA
Organism: Chromatiales bacterium; assembly: GCA_026999335.1. Taxonomy (GTDB): domain Bacteria; phylum Pseudomonadota; class Gammaproteobacteria; order SZUA-152; family SZUA-152; genus DRQN01. The sequence continues at coordinate 5,102 of JALTPW010000257.1, read as the reverse complement.
CCAAATTCATTATCGTTGTGCCCAGTATTGCCATTCGCGAGGGCGTGCAAAAAAGCCTTGAGGTGATGCGTGAGCATTTCAAGGAGTTGTACGACCAGGTGCCGTATGACAGCTTTGTTTACAACCCCAAGAAGTTGGGGCAGGTGCGACAGTTTGCTACTTCGAACAAGATCCAGCTCATGGTGATCAACATCCAGGCCTTCGACAAGGCCACGGCCATCATGCACCAGGAACATGATCGCCTTTCCGGTGCTCGGCCCATCGACTTCATCCACGCCACCCACCCCATCATGATCATCGATGAACCACAGTCGGTGGAAGGCGATACCCGCAAGGAGCAGACCAAACGTTCTCAGGCACTGGATAGTCTGAATCCGCTTTGCACACTGCGTTATTCCGCGACGCACAAGAACCCTTATAACCTGCTGTATGTGTTGAATCCTATTGACGCCTACGATCTGCGTTTGGTTAAACGCATCGAGGTGGCCAGTCTGGTGGAGGATGAAAGTTTTAATAACACCTTTGTTAGCCTGAAGTCGGTGGATAACAAGAAAGGCATCAAGGCCAAACTACAGATTAACGTGCAGGAAGTGGCCGGCCCTAAAAAGAAACTGGTGACAGTAAAACAGGGTGATGATTTATTCCTGAAATCCAAAGAGCGGCAGGAATATCAACAGGGCTGGCTGGTCGCCAATATTTCCTGTGAGCCGGGCATTGAGCATGTGGAGTTCGCCAATGGCCAGGTTGTGCGTTTGGGTGAAAAACTCGGCGGGCTGGGTGATGAACTGATGCGGGCGCAGGTGTTTGAAACCGTGGAGCAGCATCTCAAAAAGGAGATGGCGGTTCGCGGCAAGGGCATCAAGGTGCTCTCGTTACTGTTTATCGACAAGGTGGCCAATTATCGTGTCTACCACGATGATGGGAATACCAGCCTGGGCAAGATCGGGGAATGGTTTGAAGAGGCTTATCAAGAGCTGACGCAAAAGCCGTTGTACAAGGGAATACTTAAATTCCCCGTTGATAAAGTTCACAACGGATATTTTTCTCAGGATAAGAAAGGGCTGGCAAAGGATACCTCGGGTAAAACCAAGGATGATGAAGATACCTATGCCCTAATCATGCGGGATAAGGAACGTCTGTTGTCCGCAGATGAGCCACTACGCTTTATCTTTTCTCATACCGCTCTCCGTGAAGGCTGGGACAATCCCAATATTTTCCAGATATGCACGTTGAACGAAACCCGATCAATGGATCGCAAGCGTCAAGAAATCGGGCGTGGCTTACGCCTCCCAGTCAATGAGCATGGTGAGCGGGTATTCGATCTTTCGGTAAACCGGCTGACCGTTATCGCCAATGAGTCATACGACGATTTTGCCCGCCAGTTACAGACCGAGTACGAAGAGGACTACGGTATAGGCTTCGGCAAGGTTGATGTCACGGCTTTCACCAAACTGGTCAACCCGGAGGCCGTGCAGTATCAGCCGCTGGGTCAGGAAACGTCCAAAACCATTTTTGAATCATTGATCGCTGATGGTTACCTCGATAGCCAGGGCCAGGTTCAGGACAAATTCGACCCCAAGAACCCGCATTTCGTGCTGAATTTGCCGGATGAGTGGGCGCACATGCGCCCGCAGATTGTTGACGAGCTGAACAAGTACGTCTTTAAAAATCGCGTAGTCGATGTTCGAGATCGCAAGAATCTGGAACTGCGTAAAAACATTACCCTTGATCCCACCTTCCGGGCGTTATGGGAGAAGATCAGCCAGAAAACCCGCTACCGGGTGACATTCGACACGGATGAACTGGTAGCCAAGACTGCGGATGCTCTCAAAGAAATGCCCGCCATTCACAAGACCCGTATCACCACAGCGCTTTACCGTCAGAACATGTCAAAAGCCGGGCTGGAAGGCGAACAGATTTCTGGTGGCATTCGAGAAGTATCCCAGTCACCTGTTTTGCCAGACTTGTTGGCCTATCTTCAAAACAGTACCGACCTGACGCGCCATACTATCGTGCGCATCCTGAAAGAGTCCGGTCGCTTGGGTGATTTCATTTTAAATCCCCAGGTATTCATCAATCAGGCCTCAGATTGCATTCAGCGTGAACTGCACCGGGTCACCGTCAACGGTATTGAATACGAAAAGATCGCAGGCGTGGTTTACGAAATGCACCGCATGGAAGAAGAAACCGAGCAAGGTATCACACGCTATCTCAACAATCTCTATGAAGTACAGAATCAGGATAAGACGCTATACAACTACGTCGAATACGATTCCGATGTAGAAAAAGAATTCGCCAAAGCCTGCGACCTGGATGACCGGGTCAAGTTCTATTGCAAACTCCCCGCACAATTTAAAGTGGATACCCCCGTCGGCCCTTATAATCCTGACTGGGCCATCGTTACCGAGAACGAAGAAAAACTTTACCTTATTCGAGAAACCAAGAGCACACGAAACCTTGCTGACCTGCGCGATAAGGAACGCGACAAGATCGCCTGCGGTAGGAAACACTTTGAGGCGATTGGGGTGGATTATGAGGTGGTGGCTACGTTGGAAGAGGCGTTATCCGTGTAATCTGTCGTGGGTTGTGATGATAGACATGATGCGAATGGGGAAAGGAAAAGACAGTACAATCAGTATTCATAATTAAGTTACTTAGAATGGAAAATTGAAAATGATCGAGGGAATCTCTATTGCCGCTGTTGCGACTTTTGACACAGAGTCTGAAGAATTGGGTGGCTTGTCTAAATTCAATTTCCTCTACGGTTCGAATGGTACAGGTAAGACTACGATCAGCCGTGTCATCGCAGATGAAGCTAACTATCCAACCTGTAAGGTGGCATGGAAGGGTGGTACGAAACTGCAATCGATGGTTTACAATCATGATTTTATAGAACAGAACTTCAATCAGTCTGCTGAACTGAAAGGTGTTTTCACCTTGGGCGAGAAGCAGGTGGACACTCTCACCAAGATCGAGACGGCGAAGGCGGAGCTCGATGGTCTAACTGCCAAGATTGAAAATCTAACCCAGGCGCTTGAGGGTGAAGATAGCATTGGCGGCAAGAGGGATGAGTTGTTGGGTCTTGATGCAGCCCTAAAGGACAAGTGCTGGGTACAAAAGCAAAATCATGACGATAAACTTCAAGGTGCATTTGAAGGGTATCGGGGGAGCTCAGCGAAATTCAAGGACAAAATCCTTCAGGAGTTGGTTTCAAATACAGCAAAACTCTTAGCGTTGGCAGAACTGGAGAAAAAGGCGGAAAGCATATTTTGTCCAACTCCTACGGCTGAGCGATCAGCTCCAGCCATTGACACAGTGAAACTTCTTGAACACGAATCGAACCCGATTCTAAAAAAGAGGGTCATCGGTAAGGAAGATGTTGACATCGCGGCGATGATCAAAAAACTTGGGAACAGTGATTGGGTTCGTGAAGGTAGGTCATTTTATGATTCTAATGAGGGTGTATGTCCGTTTTGCCAACAGAGAACGACTGAGGCGTTCGTGGAGAGCTTAAACGAGTATTTCGATGAGTCCTTTGAGGCAGATAGTAAAGCAATAGACGAACTTGCTACTAACTACGAAACAGACGCTGATCGGCTTCAGCAGCATCTCGCGGAGATCATTGAAGCGCCTTCCCGGTTCCTTGATCTAGGTAAGTTGAAAGTAGAAAAGGAGCTGCTCGACTCTAGGATTACGCTCAACATTCAGCGCCTCGCTGGTAAAAAGAAAGAGGCAAGCCAGGTTGTTGGATTGGAATCAATCAGCAACATAACTGATAAAATTAAATCGCTGCTTGATTCCGAGAACGCTCTTGTTACCGAACACAACACGATGGCCTCAAATATTACCAAGGAACGCAGTACGCTGACAGCAGAAGTATGGAAATATGTGCTGGAGGAGCTCAAGGTAGACCTTGACTCATACAAAGCGAAGCATGATGACTTGAGTAAGGCCATTGAGGCTATTTCAGCGCAGATCACAAATGCCACTAAGGATAGACGAAATAAAGAAGCCGATATCCGCGAACTCGAAAAACAGACAACAAGCGTTCAGCCAACGATTGACGGGATTAATGCACTGCTATCATCTTTTGGTTTTCAGGGCTTCGCTATCGCAAAAGCAGCTAAGGGGACGTCTTACAAACTTGTTCGTTCTGATGGTTCGGATGCAAAGTTAACACTGAGCGAAGGCGAAAAAACGTTTGTCACCTTTCTCTACTTTTACCACCTTCTTAAGGGCAGCAATTCAGACAGCGGAATTACCAGCGATCGAGTTGTTGTTTTCGACGACCCGGTTTCAAGCCTGGATAGTGACATTCTCTTTATTGTCGGAAGTCTTATTAAGGGTCTGTTTGATGAGGTCAGGTCAGAAACAGGCCATATTAAGCAAGTTTTTGTTTTGACACACAATGTCTATTTCCACAAGGAAATAACCTTCAATCCAAAGCGACGAAGTGATGTGGCTATGAATGAAGAGACATTTTGGGTGGTTCGAAAGCCCGGCCTTATCACCAAGGTTAAGAAACACTCTTCAAATCCGATTAAAACTTCCTACGAATTATTGTGGTCAGAAGTCCGAAACCCGGACAGATCAAATCTCACTATTCAGAATACATTGCGCCGAATTCTCGAAAATTATTTTAAGATTCTTGGCGGTGTAGACCCTGACAATATTACCGGTATGTTTGAAGGCAAAGAGAAGATGATATGTAAATCGCTCTTCTCCTGGGTGAATGATGGCTCGCATTTCGCGCACGACGATCTCTACATATCTATTGATAGCTCAACAGTCGAAACTTTCTTGAAAGTATTCCAGGCAATTTTTGATAAGACTCATCATTCGTCACATTACAAGATGATGATGGGAGATGCTTTCGTGAAGCTGACGAATGCGTAAAAAATGCGAACATTAAGGTGATACGCAGTGAAATTTCTCCACGCTGCTGATATCCATCTCGACAGCTCCCTGCACGGCCTGGAGCGCTATGAAGGCGCGCCCGTCGATGAAATCCGCAGTGCCACACGCCGTGCCTTCGACAACCTGATTGATCTTGCCATTGATGAAGAGGTGGAGTTCGTCTTGCTCGCCGGTGACCTTTATGA